>JARJMX020000033.1 GCA_029335925.2 Gammaproteobacteria bacterium | reverse complement strand
GCGCGCTCCTGGGGTGCCATCGCCCGCTCCGGCTCCAAGCTGAGGGGTTGCAGCAGGGCGGTGTCGACGAAGGCCGGTAGTAGGGCGAGGGGGAGGTTGTCGACACAATAGTAGCCGGCATCCTCAAGGGTGTGCAGGGCGATGGTCTTGCCCGAGCCGGACAGGCCGCTGACGATGACCAGCTTCACAACGATTCCTTGCTAAGGTGTTCTTCGAGGCGGCGGGAGAGCTCAAAGGCATCATTATATTCGATGCCGTCCCCGGCGCCGCATGCCCGTAAACGGGCTGCCGTCTCCACCAGCAGGGCAAGGTTGCGACCAATGCGTACCGTCAGAGGAAGTTCGGGGATGGCGGCATCGCCCAGGCGGTAATCGCGCCAGGCCCCCTCGAGTCGCTCCTCAAGGCAGGGCGGGCCGGAGGAGGGTGTCTCCTCCAGCCGGATGACGAAATCGAGCGGATGCTCCGCGCAGACGGCACGGTCGCCAAACAGGCGCCGGATGTTGAGGATGCCGAGCCCGCGTACCTCGAGGAAGTCCTGCAAGGGGAAGGGGCAGCGGCCCAGCCAGCGGCCGTCGGCCTGCTGGGTGAACATGGGGCTGTCGTCGGCGATCAGGGCATGGCCGCGGCTGACCAGGTCGAGCGCGAGCTCGCTCTTGCCGATGCCCGCTGAGCCTAAGATCAGTACGCCCAGAGATGGACGGCAGCTCTCCTTTGGCCCCTCCTCCTGCAGTGGGCGGGGGAGCCGCAGGGCGAGAAAAACGCCATGCAGGCTGATGAGGCCTGGGGCTGAGGTCGACTCCGGGGGAGGGTCAGGGGGATCCTTGCTCATGTTCTTGCTGCGTGCCACTGCCAGAGGCGTCCTCCACGCTAGCGACTTTGCGGGTCAGCAGGCTGAAGGCGATCTCGCTGCTCTGGGCCTGGCGGATGGCTGTGCAGAATTCGGGGTCGCTGAAACGGCGCGCGAGCTGACTGAGGATGGCCAGATGGGCTTCTTCTCCTCCCTCGGGGACGAGGATGGCGAAGATCAAGCTCACCGGCAGGCCGTCCGGGCTGTCGAAGTCGATCCCTTGGCTTAAGCGCACGAAGGCGCCCACCGGGGCCTTCAGGGCGGGCAGTTTGCCGTGCGGGATGGCGATGCCGCGGCCGACGCCGGTACTGCCGAGCCGCTCGCGGGCCAGCATGGTATCGAAGATGGTCCACGCTTCGAGCCCTTCCTGGGCGCCGGCGATGATCTGGCTGATGAGCTCGAGCGTGCGCTTCTTGCTCGAGCATTCCTGATCAAGCTTGACCCGCTCGGGGGTAAGGATATCGGCAATGGTCAGAGTGTTCATCAGCAGAGACGCTTGCGCTCGTTGGAAGGGGGAATGCCGAGGGACTCGCGGTACTTGGCGACGGTCCGACGGGCGACGTTGATGCCTTCGGCCTCTAGCAGCTGGGTAAGGCGGCTGTCGCTTAGCGGCTTGTTGGCCGGCTCGTTCGCCACCAGCTGCTTGATCCGGGCGCGGATGGCGGTGGAGGAGGCTTCCCCGCCATTTACAGTGCTCACGTGGCTGGAGAAGAAGTGCTTGAACTCCACCACGCCGCGCGGGGTGTGCATGTACTTGTTGGTGGTGACGCGCGAGACGGTCGACTCGTGCAGCCCCATCTCCTCAGCGATCTCGCGCAGCACCAGCGGACGCATGGCGGCTTCGCCGTGCTCGAGGAAATCCTGTTGGCGGCGCACGATGGCCTCGGCGACCGCGAGCAGTGTCTCGTTGCGGCTCTGCACGCTCTTGATGAACCAGCGCGCCTCCTGCAGGGCGTTGCGCATGTAGTTCATGTCCTCGCCGCGGCGGCCACGCTGGATGAAGCTCGCGTACAGGTTGTTGATGCGCAGTTTTGGGGTGATGTCGGGATTGAGTTCGACGCGCCACTGTCCGCCGACCCGACGCACAATCACGTCCGGGATCACGTATTCGACGTTCTGGCTGCGTAGTTCGGCGCCGGGGCGGGGTTGGAGCTTCTGCAGGACCTGCAGGGCGGCCTTGAGGGCATCAGCGTCGATTTTCAGCAGGCGCTGCAGGCGAGTGTAATCATGGCTGGCCAAGAGGTCGAGGTGTTCGAGCAGGCGCGCGGCATCGGCATGAGCGGGGGAGAGATGTTCGACCTGGCGCAACTGGAGCGCGAGACATTCGCTGAGGTCGCGCGCTGCGACGCCGGGCGGGTCGAATTGCTGCACCAAGTGCAGCATGGCCTCTGCCTCATCGAGCTCAATGTCAGGCAGATCGTGACGCAACCCCTCGACGATGCTCTCTAGCGGCTGCTCGAGGAAGCCGTCCTCGTTCACGGATTCGATAATGGCGGTGGCGATCTGCTGATCACGCGGAGAGAGCGGGGTGAGCAGCATCTGCGAGAGCAGGTGGTCGTGTAGGCTTTCCTGCCCGCTGCTGGTGTAGCTGAGGAAGTCGCGCTCCTCGTCCTCCGCGCTGCCCTTGCTGTAGCTGGTGCTGCCGTCGGCTTCGAAGATGTCATCCCAGCGGCTGTCGATGGGCAGATCCTCCGGTATATCCTGATGCGGGGACTCAAGATCGAGGGTGGTGTCCGCCTCGTCCATAGAGGAGGGGGGTGGGGCCTCATGCGCTTCCATGTCGGGCCATTCGCTCGCCTCGCCGTTCTCGTCGTCGATCTCCAGCATAGGGTTGGCCTCGATGGCCTGCTGGATCTCGGCCTGCAGTTCGAGGCTGGAGAGCTGAAGCAGCCGGATGGACTGCTGCAGCTGGGGGGTCATCGCAAGCGACAGCCCCTGCCTAAGCTCGAGTCCGGCCTTCATGCCTGCATGAATCGGATGGTCATCATGGCATCATTCTAGCGCGAAGCGCTGGCGGGGTATGCAGTCTGAGCGTCATGCTCACAGGCTGAACTGTTCACCAAGGTAGACCTCGCGCACGCGCGGGTCGGCGAGGATGGTCTCCGGCGTGCCTTCGGCCAGTATCCCCCCGGCATGCATGATGGTGGCGTGGCTGCAGATGCGCAGGGTCTCGCGTACGTTGTGGTCGGTGATCAGCACGCCGATGCCGCGTTCGGCGAGGTGGCGGATTAGGCGCTGGATGTCCAGCACGCTGATCGGGTCGACGCCGGCGAAGGGTTCGTCGAGCAGCAGGAAACGTGGTTCGGCGGCCAGGGCGCGGGCGATCTCGACCCGTCGCCGCTCGCCGCCGGATAGACTCAGGCCGAGGCTGTGGCGCACGTGACTGATGTGCAGCTCCTCAAGCAGGTCGTCGCAGATCTTCTGCCGGTCGCTGGCGCGGCGCAGATCCGCTCGCAGTTCGAGCACGGCGAGGAGGTTGTCCTCCACAGAGAGCTTGCGGAAAACGGAGGGCTCTTGCGGAAGGTAACCAACACCGAGGCGGGCGCGGGTGTGCATCGGCAGGGACGAAATATCCTTGCCGTCGAGCAGGATCTTCCCACCATCAGGCTGCACCAGGCCGGTGATCATGTAGAAGCTGGTCGTCTTGCCTGCGCCGTTCGGACCGAGCAAGCCATGGATCTCGCCCGTGCGTACTTCAAGGGTTATGGCGTGGACTACGGTGCGCGCACCAAAGCGCTTGTTCAGCCCCTCGGCACGGAGGATGTGACGGTTAGTATTCACGGTTTTTGGCCTTCGCTCGCACTGCGCGGCTGCAGGGTCATACGCACGCGATCGCTGCCGCCGGCACCGGCGTCCACCACTTCGCTCTTGAGGTGATAGATGATGCGCTCACTGGCGAGGGTGTCACCGGCCCGTTCGATCCGCGCCTGGCCACTTAGGGTGATCCTCTCGTCGAGGGCCTGGTAATCCATCCTTCGAGCTTCGCCGCGGATCGGTTGGCCCGCATCGTCGCGGTCCTGGTAGGTTACGGGACGTCCTTCGAGGATGGCGCGCTCGAACTGGCCGTCGCGCAGGTGGATGGTGGCCTTGTCAGCCGTCAGCATAAGCTGGCCCTGGGTGATGATGACACGTCCCTCGTAGGTGGCCTTTCCGCCCTTGTAGTCGGTGTGCTTGCGGTCGGCCTCGATCGAAAGCGGCAGCTTGCGGTCGGCGGAGGCCGCGTGGACTTGGGGCGTAAGCCACAGCGGGGCGAGAAGCAGGGGGGCGAGGAGGATCTTAACGGCGGAGCGGTTCATGGCGATCATGCACGCGGCCTTCCTGCAGGAGCAGTTGTTGAGTGAAATCGGCGGAAAAGGCCGCAGCCTGGCTTTGCCAGTGCAAACCTTCGGCCGTCATGGGTTGTTGGCTTTGGGCGGTGCGCGCGGTGAGGTCGAGGACCACATCGCGCGCTTGCAGCCGCAGAGCATCGGCAGGTGCGACCTGCTCGCGCTCAATGGTGACCGCACCCACAAGCCACGCGTGCCTACGGTCGTCGTCGAGGCGGGCCTGCTCGGCGCAAAGGCGCCATATCCCCTGCTCGCCCTCCCTGGGGTGAACGAGCACTTCGGCCTCGCTCAGCAGGTAGGCACCGCTCTCCGCTCGGTGTTCTAGCCGGGTGCCGAGGGCTTCGTAGGCGATGCGTCCTTCACGGTCGAACAGCCAAGCGTGTGGTTGGGTGAAGCTGTGGTCTGCACCATGCAGGCGCGGTGGGGCTATGGGCAAGGGGCGCTGCAGGGACTCATTGGCCAGGACGGCGAGTAGGGCAGCCCCGCCCAGTAGGCTCCAGAACCTCGCCTCTTGCCGGAATCTCATGCCAGATAGCGCGCCAACAGGGCATCCAGCCTGCCCTGGGCCTCAAGGATCAGATCGCACAAGTCGCGCACCGCGCCCTGGCCGCCACCATGCTCGGCAATCCAGTGGCAGTGACGTTTCACGATGCCGGGGGCGTCCTGCACGGTGGTGGCAAGGCCAACCCGGCTTAAGACCGGCAGGTCGATCACATCGTCGCCCATGTAAGCAATCTGTTCATGCGCAAGGCCCAGGCGCTCGATCAGGGCAAGATAGGTGGCGCGTTTGTCGTGCTGGCCCTGGAAGACGTGTGGGATGCCAAGATTGTGCATCCGGTACGCAACCGCGGGCGAGCTTCGCGCAGTAATGACGCCGACCTCGATCCCCGCCTCCATCAACAGCTTCAGGCCGTGTCCGTCGCGGGAGTGGAAGGCCTTGATCTCCTCGCCGTCGGCATTGAAGATCAGGCGACCGTCGGTGAGCACCCCGTCGACGTCGAACAGGGCCAAGCGAATCTTGCGGGCGCGAGCGAGGATGTCCTCCATCAGGCTACCCCGGCGCGCAACAGGTCGTGCATGTTGATGGCACCCAGCGGCCGACGGTCTTCGTCGACCACGATCAGGGCGTTGATCTTGTGCCGCTCCATCAGGCCGAGGGCCTCGGCGGCTAATAGGCCTGCCGGGCAGGTTTTGCCGCCCGGGGTGTAGAACTCATCGATGCGTGCGTGGCGCAGATCGACATCGGCATGATCCAGGGCGCGGCGCAAGTCGCCATCGGTGAACACCCCAGCAAGCCGCCCATCCGCATCTACCACGGCGGTGATGCCGAGTCCCTTGTGGGTGATCTCGATCAGTGCATCGCGCAAGGGGGCTCCCAGAGAGACTTTGGGCAGACGCTCGCCGCTGTGCATGATGTCGCGCACGTGCAGAAGCAGGCGGCGGCCCAGGGCGCCCCCAGGATGGGAGAGGGCAAAGTCCTCTGCCGTGAAGCCGCGCGTCTCAAGTAGAGCCACCGCCAAGGCATCGCCCATGGCCAGCGTCGCAGTGGTGCTGGCGGTGGGGGCGAGGCCGAGCGGGCAGGCCTCCTTATCGACCCCAACATCAATGTGCACCTCGGCCTCGCGCGCCAGGGTGGACTGCGGGCGGCCGGTCAGGGCGATCAGCGGCACGCCCAGGCGCTTGATGATCGGCAGGATGGCGAGGATCTCCGGGGTCTCACCGGAGTTGGATAGGGCCAGCACCACGTCCTGGCGGGTGATCATGCCCAGATCACCGTGGCTGGCTTCGCCTGGGTGGACGAAAAAGGCCGGGGTGCCGGTGCTGGCTAGAGTGGCAGCGATCTTGCCGCCAATGTGGCCAGACTTGCCCATGCCGGTGACGACCACCCGGCCTTGGCAGGCGAGCATCAGCTCGCAGGCGCGGACAAAGGCCCCATCCAGCCGCGCGTTCAGGCGATTGATGGCAGCAGCCTCGGTGTCGAGTACAGCGCGGGCCAGGCCGAGCAGGCGGTCGGGATGCATGGGGTGATGTCTTGGGTTGGGAGTAATTTGACTTTGAAAGTATACCGAAGCCGAGGGCCTGATCTGAAGGCAGGTATTGATACAATGCTCCCCATGGAAGAGGTGGACGCAACATCATTCGAACCCGAAGCTGCCCGCGCCAGCGAGCTTGGCTGGGATGCGGCGCGCGCGCGCCAGCGCGAGGCTGCCGCGCGCCTTGGGCTTGCGGTAAGCTTTCGCGACCAAGTCGACGGGTTCGAGGGGCCGCTGCTTGCCCTCATACCATCCGGTTACTTCTTCATGGGGGCGCCCCCGGAGGAATACGCTCGCCGGACGTGGGAAGGGCCGCAGCACAAGGTCACCGTGCTGCACGATTTCGCCCTTATGCGCCATACCGTGACGCTCGGGGAGTATGCGCGTTTTTGTGAGGAAACCAATCACCCCCGCCCCCGTCGCTACAGTTGGACCGACCCGAATTTGCCGGTGTTTAATGTCAGCTTTCAGGATGCCCAAGCGTATGCGGCGTGGCTGTCGGAGAAGACGGGGCAGCGCTATCGCCTGCCCACCGAGGCCGAATGGGAGTACGCCGCGCGCGCCGACACCACTACGGCGTTTGCCTTCGGCGACAAAATCCACCGTAACGAGGTCAACTGCGCCGGTGGCCTGCATTGTACTCGCGGGCTCTACCTCTGCGGTCTGCGCCGTCCCGTCCCAGTGGGGAGTCTGCCGGCCAATGCCTGGGGGCTGCATGAGATGCACGGCAATATGCAGGAGTTCGTGCTCGATCACTGGCGCGAGACCTACAGCGGTGTACCGCGCTTTGCGCACGAGCCTTGGACCGGTAGCACCACCCGTCTGCGCGTGGTGCGCGGCGGCTCGTGGTTCGATCCGCCCGGCATGTGCCGCAGCGCTGCGCGCTGGTTCCGTGAGCTGGGCGAGTTTGATCTCAACCTCAGTTTCCGCCTGCTGCGCGAACTGGAACCCTCGGCATGATCCGGCTTGGAAGCTTCGACTGGCGTCATGCCGCTTGGCAGGGCAGGTTCTATCCTGAAGATCTGCCGGAAGACTGGCAGCTGGCCTTCTACGCCAACGAATTCGATGCCCTCGGCCTTGCGGCCGAGGCGTGGTTTGCGCCCTCCCTGGAGGAGCTTGCCGGTTGGGTGAAGGATACGCGTGAGGGCTTTTACTTCTATCCTGAACTGCCCGCCTGGCAGGTGCCGGACCTTGAGGTGCGCCTGAAGGTCCTAGGTCCACGCCTCGGCGCCATCCTGGCTGGGGCAGGGTGCCCGTCAGAGCTCATCGAGCTTGCTGGGCATTTCGCCTCGGTATGGGCGCAAGGCGCGGTGGAAGGTCTGCCCCAAGTAGCCCATGACTTTGTCGAAGCCTTGGAGCCTGGCCGTGCCCCGCTGGTTGTGCTCAAGTCTTCGCGCGTCAACCTGCGTGCCGCGCGTAAGGCCATGGAGGTTCTGGGGCTGCGTGCTGGCGTGATTCTGATGCGCGATGCCGGCATCGCGCTCGAATCGCTGCAGAGGCTGCGTACTCTGCGCAACTTCTTGGGGTGGCCATGAG
>JARJMX020000032.1 GCA_029335925.2 Gammaproteobacteria bacterium | reverse complement strand
CTTTCCTTCTCGTTTTAATCCAAGCATGTTAGCCATGAAACTCAAAGCATTCGTTCCCGCGCTTCTGACCAGCCTCGTTCTTTCCGCCCTCGCCCCGCTTGCAGTCTTCGCCATGCTCCCGGTCGAGTCCGTCGGCGCGGTCGACTACCTCTTGGTCTTCGTGGTGTTCCTGATCGCTACCCTGCTCACCTCCCTGGCCAGCGGGGTGTGGAGTGAGCTTCTCGCCACACGCCGTGCTCCCCGCTCCTCGCTCGGCGTGCAATTTTCGGCGGATATCGGTAAACAGGAGATGGGCACGGTGAAATGGTTTGATGCCAATAAGGGCTATGGTTTCATTCTGCGTGATACGGGTCCGGAAATCTTCGTCCACTACCGCTCCATCCTGGGCGAGGGCCATCGTGTGCTGCACGAGGGGCAGCGAGTGAAGTTCGTCATTGCCCAGGGCCGCAAGGGACTGCAGGCAGAAAAAGTGGACGTAATCACCACCTAACAGGCTGCTTCAAAGAGTCTCAAAACAGCCTGTTAGAACCTTACTCCCCCATGCCTGGCATGATCGGCTGATTCGGCAGCCTGTGCAGGCAGGGGATATGGACCTCGAAAATGGTTTGAAGCAGCGCCTCGACCGCCTCCGGACGAGGAAAACTCTTGCGCCAAGCCAGCATCCCCCACCGCATGGAGACAGGCTTGCGGAATGCGCGATACACCAGCCGTCCTCCCTCCATGTCGTTCTGCGCCGACGAACACGGTAGCACCGTCACCCCTAGGCCCGACGCCACCATGTGGCGGATCGTCTCCAGCGAACTGCCCTCCAGGGTGCGCTGCAGGCCGCCGATGGCCGCGCTGCGGTTGCAGTCCGGGCACATCTGAAGGACCTGGTCACGGAAGCAGTGCCCCTGACCAAGTAGCAACAACTCGCCCTCCGCCAGCCGTTCCGGAGGGAGGGAGTCCATCTCCCGCCAGGAGTGCTCGGGCGGCATGGCCACTACAAACGGTTCCTCGTACACCGCCTGAGTGACTATCCCGGGCTCGGAAAAGGGCAGGGAGACCACGATCACGTCCAGCTCTCCAAAGCGCAGCCGCTTGGCGAGCTCGGCGGTGAACCCCTCTTCGATCAGCAGAGGCATCTGCGGTGCGCGCCCATGCAGGGTCGGGATGATGTGAGGCAAAAGGTACGGGCCGATGGTGTAGATCAGGCCGAGGCGCAGTGGCCCGTTGAGCGGATCCTGGCCGTGCTTGGCCACCTGCTTGAGCCGTTCCGCCTCCTCCAGCACCCGCTGCGCCTGGGCGACGATGCGCTCGCCCGTGGTGGTTAGCCGCACCTCGCTCTTCGGTCCGCGCTCGAAGATCTGCACGCCAAGCGCCTCCTCCAGCTTGCGCACCCCCACGCTGAGGGTGGGCTGGCTGACGAAACAGCTCTCGGCCGCCCGGCTGAAATGCCGCTCACGGGCCACGGCGACAATGTAACGGAGTTCGGTGAGGGTCATGCAACTTTGATTTGGACGGGCAAGGCGGCTAAAATCAACCACATCATGCGGGTGTAGTTCAATGGTAGAACGGCGGCTTCCCAAGCCTCAAACGTGGGTTCGATTCCCATCACCCGCTCCAGTTTCCTAAGTTCCAGGCCCAACACCGCCCACGCATGAGCGACTTTATCATCGTCGGGGCGGGCGCCATCGGCATGCTGACGGCCCTCGCCCTGCGTCAGCGCGGCTATGCCGTCACCCTCATCGACCGACAGCAGGCTGGCCGCGAGTCCTCCTGGGCCGGCGGCGGCATTCTTTCTCCGCTCTATCCTTGGCGCTATGCCGATCCCATCAATGCGCTTGCGCAACGCTCGCAGGCGCTCTATCCGGCCCTGGTCGCCTCCCTGATCGAGACGACGGGCATCGACCCCGAGCACCTGTCCAGCGGCCTGCTCATGCTTGACGGTGCCGAGGGTGATGAGGCGCTGACGTGGTCGCGCCGCACCGGCACGCCGGTCGAAGCGGTGGCGATGGATAAGATCGCGGCCATCCAGCCGGGGCTGGCCGGCGTCACCGGGCCCGGCTGGTGGATGCCGCAGGTGGCGCAGGTTCGCAACCCGCGCCTGTTGCGTGCCCTGCGCGCGGCGGTGGAGCTGAGCAGCATCCGTCTAATCGAGGGTGCCCCGGTGGAGCGGCTGGAGCTGGTCGGGGGGCGCATCCATGGGGTGCGGGTCGCGGGACGGATCATGCCGGCCGATGCCGTCGTCCTCGCCGCCGGGGCCTGGAGCGGTGACCTCTCCGGGTTGCTGCCCCAGCCGCCGCAGGTCCAGCCGGTGCGCGGTCAGATGCTGGTGCTGAACGCGCCAGGCAGTGGCCTTGCGCGCATCGTGATGCGCGGCGGTCGCTACCTCATCCCCCGTCGCGACGGCCGGATCGTGGTCGGCAGCACGGTCGAGCAGGTTGGCTTTGAGAAGCGGACTACCCCCGAAGCCCGGCAGGAGTTGCACCGCTTCGCGCTCGAACTGCTCCCGGAGTTGCGCGAGGCACCGATCGAGCACCACTGGGCCGGTCTTCGGCCGGGCGTGCCGGCCGGCATCCCCTACATCGGTCCGCATCCTGCAGCCGAGGGCCTGTTCCTGCACACCGGTCACTTCCGCAATGGCCTGGTGATGGGGCCCGCCTCCACCGAGCTTCTGATCCAGCTAGTCGAGGGCGAGAAATCCTTCTTCGATCCCACCCCTTACGCTCTCGACGCTCCCCGTCTTGGCGAGTTGCATTGAGGCCACCGCGCCATATGCGTTAAAATTTCGACCCAGTGCCGCAATAGCTCAGCTGGTAGAGCAACTGATTCGTAATCAGTAGGTCGACGGTTCGATTCCGCCTTGCGGCACCACCCACACGAAGGGCCTGCAGAAATGCAGGTCTTTTTTTGCATATGCGCCTCGGCCCCGTCGCGCATGTTCTCATGCCCACTCTCCCAATGATCCTGACCAAGGATAGACCACGCGCTCACGCTCGTGCGTTGTCCCTGCCTATACTCGGATCGTGGTGGCGACAGCCCATCGGCATGGGGGGGATCATCCATATCGTCACGTCTGGCCGGGCCTACCCGCATGGGCAGGTTTTGATCCGCTCGACCTTCGGGAGCCCGAATGGTTCGCCTTCTGCGCCAGACATTTCGGCAGCGTGGAGATCAACCGCAGCCTCCACGATCAGCGATTTGTGCACACCGTACTCCAAGCTTTCCTGTTGCAAAAAAATATCGAACATGCGTAACCACCTGATGACCACCTTAATGAGGTTACAACATAAAATAAACAACGATTCATAAAAAAAGCCCCACCAACTTGTGGGGCTGTTTGATCGTTGGAGGACTTTGGCTTATGTGAACTGCGCAAAATATGCCGCAATATACTCCATGTCGGTATCGCTCACTGCCTTGGCCATCGGCACCATGATCGGATAAAGACGTGAACCATCCCGATAGCCTTTGAGAGCTACAACCAGATATTCCGGGTTTTGACCGGCCAGATTGGGGTAGGTCTTGATCGCCGCATGTCCATCTTTACCATGACAAGCCAGGCAGACGGCGGCTTTTTTTTCGCCCGCAGCGATATCAGCGGCCATAACCTGAACCATGGGAAGCGCGCAGAGTACGCCAAGCAAAAGCAATGTTTTCATCGTATATTCCCTAAACATAGATAAACCACGAAGCGCCTGGTAGCCCAGCCACCGGCAAGCCACCAAGCAACAATTTGCTTAAAGGTTGTTGCGCAGCCAAATCCAGATGCCGACGCCGAGGAAAGTCGCCACCCAGATCGCGGTCGCAGCCACTGACCCCGTACCGAGTTTGGTCACCGTCGCATCCGCCTGATAGGCCCCCTTCACGCGCCCCGCCTTGTACACCAGTGTTATGATGAAGCCGCCCATCAGTCCACCTACGCCAATGATGGTGAACAGGAACAAAACAAACGACGGCACATCCCAGTTCACCTTATAATCTAACACGTTGTATTGGAAAGGCGCCATATAGGCCATGCGCAGTACCTCACGGAAAATGGCTACAAGACCTGCCATGCCCACGCTCATGGTCAAAAGCCTGTACCCCTGCCCTTCAGTCTTGCCTCGGGCTATCCATACGGCAGCGAATAACACGCCGAGATACAGCAGCAGCAACCATGTCATGGCGTGTGTCCAGATATGCAGCTCGGCGGGCACATCCATCAACCACCATAAGAGAAACACCATTTGCAGCGCCGCTCCTGCGATGGCGATGTGATTTCCAAGATTGCGTGCAAAGGTGAGGTAGGCCGGGCTACGATCCGTACGCACCTTGAAGTAATCGCCATACGCGATCATGAAGGTACCAAATACAGTCACACTCATGGCCATAAGAAAGCCAAAACGTGACAATTCATACGCATGAATGCTTGTGCCTGACATATCCACATGGCCGCCGGGGGTGTACCATGCCAACCATTGTTCTGGGCGTAGTCCTTGGTAGGCGAGCACGTGCATGATAAAACCATCCAGCAGGAACATGGCTAAACCAAAGGCGCCCAGCCAGAAAATCCATCCCGGAGCATGCTCGCCGTGGTTTTTCATATAAAACGCAAACCAGGCGAGATAGCCTATTGTCAGGGTGAAGATAAAACCGATCACCCACGAGGCTGACAACACATTCGATGCGTACCACTGCGGGTCGTAAATGGTTTGTGTAAACAACAGTGGCGCCACCCCAAGCACGATCAACAAAGATACGCCAACCTTGGCGACCTTGGTCATGGCTTCGGAAAGCGCACGCCAGTGAGGATCATGGCGCCTGGTGAACGCATAAAGCCCCATTAAAGCCGCACCGAGACTGATGTTCACAAACAAGATATGCGGAACCCAGGTCAACACCATCAGCACCTGAAAAATCAGTGGATGGGATGGAATCCCCGTCGGATCCTGGAGGGTGTGCAGCATGGCTGCGGTCGTTGCAGCATCCATTAGTTCACTCCTTTTGTATGGGATGGATGAATGTCTTGTGCGGCTTGACTGACTACCGTGCTCGGAGCTTTCCCGTCAGAGAGCGAGGCAATGTACGCGGCTATCGCCGCCCGCTCGTCTTCCGGCAAGGGCATCCTCGGCATGTAGGGAATTTTGCCGTGGTACAACGCGCCATCGAGATAGGCCTGGATCATTTTTGGCTCAGTGGAGAACCCAAATAGCGCAGGCAGCGGCCGCAAGGCTCCCTTGGGTTCCAAACTGTGACAGTTGGCACACATCACCTTGGTCAACAACTCGCCGGCACGCATTTGGTTCTCTGGTGTAATTTTGCGCAAATCATCAGGCACAAAATAATTGGTAGCCAACACACCTTTCGCCTCGATCAGCGGCATATCCGAGACCACACCCTTGCCCGGCACATCGCGGGCGAAGAACTGGTTGGAGTAGATGTACTGCCCAGCCACATAAGGCTTACGCATGGATTCGCGCGAACGCTCCTCCGGCCATAGGCCAAACAGACCAATCGCAAGCGTCATGACCACCGCAATGCTCTGGCGCAAATACATCGGCTTCCAGGCAGTGAACAGGAAATACAGCAGCGTCGCGATCAGCAACGCGCCGAGTATACTGCCGTATTTCGGCATCATCTGGACTTCCATAATCATTCGCGCGGTTGGCGGTAAGGTCACCGTGTACCACATGAACATCACCAGCATGAGGAACATGCCCGCCAAGCCCATTTTGGAAAGGAAGCGCGTGATCTCGATGCGTGTTTCACGGTCTTTCAGTGTGGCGGCAATAATACCCCCCACCGCGCCAGCCACCGCAAACATAAACGCCGTGCGAATCCCCAAGTGCGCGAAGTAATTCAGGTTAAATGCGGCATCAAAAGTTGAACCCGTGTTGTACCAACGGTCGTTACCGGGCCACATCATGAAGCTCAAAATCGGCACGATCAGAATCATGGTCGCCCACGAAGCCACCGCAAACGACCAGGCAAGCTTCAGATAGGTTTTGTTGTCAATCTTGCCGATCAAGTAAACCATGGCGTACACGCCCACCACTTCGACAAAAAAGAACACCCACTCCGTTGCCCACAACCAGACAAAATTGTGAATCAAACCACTGATCCCGCGCGGGCTCGCCACCGTGACGGAATACCATATCCCCGGCCCGGTAATCGAACCGATGATGTAAGAAAACGCCAGCAAAAACATGCCGTATTTTTTCAAATACGTCATGATTTCCGGTTTGTTTTCATTGACGGATTTCTGGGCCAGCAAGGCAAACAGCCAAGACGCACCAACCGACGTATGGGATGCCAGCACGTGAATCGTGCCGATAATACCCATCACCCACGCTGTCCCAATTCCCGGCACGTACCACTGTGGGTACAACCCAAGCATTTCAAGCATGATGAGGATTCCTCCTAATGTTTATCACCTGGTCAAGCGCCAAAGCATAGAGGCATAAAGCAATATCCATGCCAGAAATTAACACGTTGATTTTTAAGGCTTTTTGGTTGTACAAAAAATGAAATCCCTCCAGATGACCCAAGCGGAGTCGGGTTTTGTTAAGCAAGAAGCGCAATATCCCTGTGCACTTTTATATTAGCATTTGCTAAATTTATGATTCATATCACCCTAAAAGCCTGTTTAAATACTTATTTCAGCAGCCTGTCAGAGCGGGGCATGGATATCCTACACGTAAGTCGATCACATCAGTCATTGACTGGTGGATAAAGAATCCGGGCGTGTACCGGACTCTGACAAGGCTAAAATGCATGGATGATGTTTTTAGTATCCTGCTCATTCCTAGGGTCACACCCAGTAAGAACACACTGGATTTTCCCGCGCCCTTCTCTAGCACATATACTTGCCGCCACCTTTTCAGTGTTATCCACTCATCCTATGTCTAGCAGGCCGTTGAAAAAGTACGCATCGGGGAGGCTATATGGGCGCTGATTTCGAAGAAACGGGTGGCCCTGACATATGCCTGCGAAGCGCTTGGAGCGGCTGTTTCGGCCTGTTTGCAGGCCGTTTTACCCATATTGGGCCATAGCTCACGCATGATGCGCGTCCCACCCGATGCTGATGCTGCCTATGCGCACCCGGGTGTAGGTGGCAAAGCAAAGCAGTGTCTTGGCCGCGAGCTTGGCCTGACCGATCAGTTGGGTTTTGGCCTGACCGCTCACGGTCTTGATCCAGCCAAAGACCTCTTCGATGCGCTTGCGCACTTTGAAGCTGGTCTTGGGGTCCGCGTGGTGTTTCGCGTGGTGTTTCGCGTGGTGTTTAATGCGGCCATCCACCGCCGAGGGGCGGTAGAGCAGGTTATCGTCGATGGCCTTGACCCGCTAGCGCGCTGCGGATGGAAGAACAGGGTTTGCAGCAGCCAGGCCTTGAGCAGCCTCTTCGGCGGCACCGAGGGGAGATTTTGGCGGGCGTTAACCGCTTCGAATTCACGATCCATCGTTGTCAGCAGTATATCGACCACGGCGCGCAGCTTGTGCAGCGGATGGGCCTGCGGCACTCGCTCTTCAAGGCTGAGGGAGGTAGCTGAACATCGCCCCTTGGAAGTCTTGGTGGCCTTGCATCGTCTTCGTTTGGGCCGTTTGCAGATGGCTTCAGATCATAGCGGCTAAGTCGGCGCTCGCAGGGGATTTTTCAACGGCCTGTTAAACCCAGCCCCGCTTCTTCAACCCATCCTTGATGTAGGCATAGAGGATCGGACTGACCACAAGGCCCGGGAGGCCTGCGATGCGTTCCATGGCCAGCATGGCGATCAGGATCTCCCAGGCCCGGGCGCGGATATGGCTACCGACGATGCGGGCATTTAGGAAGTATTCGACCTTGTGCACAATCACCAGAAAGGCCAGGGAGCTGGCGGCCACCATGACGGAATGCGAGAGACTGATGATGGTAATGACGGTGTTGCTGACCAGATTACCAACGATGGGAATGAAGCCCATGACGAAGGTGACCAGCACCATGGTCTTGACCAGCGGCAGGTGAACGCCTGCCAGGGGCAGGGCGACCAGCAAGTAGATTCCGGTGAGGGTGGTATTGACTGTGGTGATCCAGGCTTGGGCGGTGATGATGCGGCGAAAGGCGTGGCTGAAGGCGCTGATTTCCTGCAACAGCGCCCGCGCCAGTGGACGCATGGCTTCGGGGTCCGCTGCTTCGGTGTGAAGGGAGATCATCGCACCGATGATGAGCCCGATAAGGAGGTGCACCAGGCCATAACCCAGCGCACCGCCGGCGCTCCCCACCTCGGCGGCATGGCTGCGTAGCCAATCCACAGCATGCTGTTTGAGCGTTTCCGTATCCGGCGGCAGCCACTGCTCGGCCCATGTGGGGAGGGCCGCCTTGGTGTCATCGAGGATGCGGGCCATTTGCTTCATCAGCCCTTCCACGCCCTCCTGACCGGTGCCGTGCAGGAGCTTGAGCAGGGCGAGTGCGCCTAAGGTCAGCAGGGTCAGGACGATGGCGGAGACGAGCAGGATGGCCACCACCCGCGCAAGGTGCGAGGAGAAGGTAGGGCTGATCAGCCGTTTGGCAATGGCGTGCACCAGCTGGTGCATGAGCAGGCCCGCGAGCAGGGCGGGCAGCAGGTGTTGTCCGACCGTGAAGAAGACGGCGGCGATCACCACGCCGAAGGCCAGCCAATGCATCCAGGGTAGTCTTTCCTGTGCGGGTGCGGCGGTTGAAGACATCTCGCTCATACCGTGTTTCCCTGGCGTTGGTTAAGGAACATCAGTGGCCGATCAGTGCGGCCGCGGTGAGCATCCAGCCCGCGGAGCCGGTGTACCAGGTCCAGCCGCCGCGGCCGTTGTGCGGGGCCATACCGTAGACGTCGGCAGCGATCACATACGGTTCGGCCATGTAACGCTCGGCCCCGGCAGGGGTGGCGGTATGACGGATGGGGCTGAGCATGGCCAGCAGCTCCAGCGCCTTGTCCTTGTGGCCGGCTTGGGCGAAGGCCATCACCGCCCACAGGGCGGCGTGGGTGTACTGGCCGCCGTTCTCACGCACGCCGGCGACGTAGCCTTTGATGTAGCCGGGGTCGTGCGGGGTCTGGTCGAACGCGGGGGTGAGCAGACGGATGATGCCGACGTTCTTGTCGATCAGGCGTTCTTCCATGGCCTTGAGGACCTGCTCGCTCCGCTCCCCGCGGGCGGTGCCGCTGAGCACGGCCCAGGCCTGGG
>JARJMX020000019.1 GCA_029335925.2 Gammaproteobacteria bacterium | reverse complement strand
GGCCGCGACCAAGGGCGAGTCATTACTCGACACCCTGCGCAACATCGAGGCCATGCAGGCCGACATGTTCGTGGTGCGCCCACACCAATCCGGCGCGGCGCACTTCATCGCCCGCCATGTCGCCCCGCATGTGTCGGAGCTCAATGCCGGCGACGGTCGCCATGCCCATCCCACCCAGGCCCTGCTGGACGTATTCACCATCCGCAAACTCAAGGGGGACTTCACCAAGCTGCGGGTCGCCATCGTCGGCGACATTCTCCACTCCCGGGTTGCACGCTCGCAGATCCATGCCCTCAATACCCTCAACACCGGCGAGGTGCGGGTGATCGCCCCGCGCACCCTCTTGCCCGCCCAAGTGGAAAAGCTTGGAGTGCGCGTGTTCCACGATATGCGCGAGGGCCTTGCCGATGTGGACGTGATCATCATGCTGCGCCTGCAACGCGAGCGCATGGAGGGGGCCTTACTCCCCTCCGAAGATGAATTCTTCCGCCTCTACGGCCTGACCCCGGAAAAGCTCGCCTGGGCCAAGGCGGATGCCATCGTCATGCACCCGGGACCGGCGAACCGCGGAGTGGAGATCGACTCCAAGGTCGCTGACGGACCGCAATCAGTCATCCTGCAACAAGTCTCGAACGGCATCGCCGTGCGCATGGCGGTGATGAGCCTATGCATGGGGGCACGGGAAGAATGAGCATGAATAACGCCTACTTCGCCCAAGGTCAGGACATGGACCATCTGCGCCCCCCCGAAGGCTGCCGCCCTGGCATAGACTGCGAACGCTGGATCATCCGCGGCGCGCGAGTGATTGACCCGGCAAGCGGACTGGATACCGTCACCGACGTATTCATCGACAAGGCAGGCATCGTAGGCGTGGGTCAAGCCCCAATGGGCTTTACCACCGACAAGATCCTCGATGCCAGCGGCCGCTGGCTGATCCCCGGTGTGATCGATACTTGGGCCCGCCTGCGCGAACCCGGTCAAGAACACAAGGCCACGGTGGCGAGCGAGACGCGTGCCGCCACTGCCTCCGGCATCACCACCGTGTGCGTGCCGCCGGACACCGATCCTGTCATCGATACCCCGGCTGTGGTCCGCTTGATCAAGCGCCGCGCCCAGCTCGCGGGCGGGGCACGGGTCATGTCCATCGGGGCACTCACCCAAGGCTTGCAGGGCAAGCGGCTAGCGGAGATGGTCGACCTCAAGGAGGCAGGCTGCGTGGCCGTAACCAACGCCTTGAAGCCCATCGAAAGCCTCGCCATCCTGCGCCGGGCGCTCGAATACGCCGCCACCTTCAACATCCTGGTCATCATCCAGCCTCAAGACCCATCGCTCGCGCATAAGGGCTGCGCGCATGAGGGCGCGGTAGCGAGCCGCCTCGGCCTGCCCGGCATCCCGGTGGCGGCCGAAACCGCCGCCATGGCCCAGGTGCTGGCCTTGGTCGAGGAAACCGGCGCGCGGGTGCACTTCGTCAACCTCTCCTCGGCCTCGGCCGTGCGCCTACTGGAGCGGGCCATCGACGATGGCCTGCCGGTGTCTGGCGGGGTCAGCGCACACCAGCTGTTCCTGTCTGAGATGGACACCGACGCCTTCGATGCCAACACCCACCTCATCCCGCCGCTGCGCACCCTGCGTGACCGCGATGCGCTGCGCGAGGGTGTGACGCGCGGGGTGATCTCGGTCATCCATTCTGACCATCAGCCGCACGAGGGCGATGCCAAGGCCGCCCCCTTTCCGGAGGCCGAGCCCGGCATCTCCAGCCTTGAGACTCTGCTGCCGCTGACCCTGCGCCTGGTCGAGGATGGCGTGCTGTCTCTGCACGACGCCCTACAGCGCATCACCTCGGGCCCCGCACAACTGCTCGGTCTTGCAGCGGGCGGCATCACCCCCGGCCTGCGCGCCGACCTGTGCCTGTTCGATCCCGAGGCCGCCTGGACTCTGGATGCCGATACCATGCTTAGCCGCGGCCGCAATACCCCGTTCCACGGTTGGGACTTCAACGGCCAGGTCACCCACACCTGGGTGGCGGGGCGGATGGTATTTCAGCGCTTCGGTCTGAGTTGAGGAACCTCACCCTTCCAATAAATGCTGAATCGCCGCACCCGCCAGCATCATGCCAAACAGGTTCGGCATGTAGCTGATGGTGCCGTTCACGGCCCGAGCGCGCCCCGGAACATCGCTGCCGACCGGCGCCTGCGGCAGGGCCTTGATCGGTGTTTCCCAGGAATAGACCACTGGGATGTTAAGGGCTGCGCCCCGCTCGCGCAGGGCCTTGCGCAGTTCGCGGGCGAGTGGGCAGGTATGGGTCTGGTTGAGGCTACTCACGCCTACCTTGCTCACATCCAGCCGCCCCCCCGCGCCAAGACTGGAATAGACCGGCACATGATGGCGCTGGCAGGCGTGGATCAGCGCCGCCTTGCACGCAATGCTATCGATGCAGTCGAGCACAAGATCGAAGCCACCCTCGCGGATCAGCCCCTCGGCCTGCTCCTGGCGCAGGAATTCCAGGCGCACGTCCACAGCAAGATCGGGGCGGATGTCGCGCAGGCGCTCGGCCATCGCCTCCGCCTTGCGTCGGCCGAGGGTCGAGTGCAGAGCGACCAGCTGGCGGTTGAGATTCGTCAGGTTGACCTCGTCGTGGTCGAGCAGGGTGATGCGGCCAATGCCTGCCCGCGCCAAGGCCTCGGCCACCGCGCCACCCACACCGCCCACTCCGGCGATGAGTACGTGCTTAGCGGCAAGCCGCGCCAGTCCCTCGTCGCCAAGTAGAATACGGGTGCGCTGGTGCATGTCGGCGGTCATGGGGATGGCCTTGGGAAGCGGAACAGGGAGGCGGCATTCTGCCACGTGATGGCCTCCATCGCCTCAGGAGGCATGCCATGCAACTCGGCCAGCACGGCCAGGGTATCGGTGACGAAGGCGGGTTCGTTGGGAAATCCCCGGCCGTACGGCGGCTGGTCGGGGGCGTCGCTCTCCAGCAAAAGATGCTCGGCAGGGAGTTTGGCGACCACCTTCCGCAGCCGCACGGCACGGGGATGGGTGATCGCCCCACCGATACCGAGATAGAAGCCGAGTTTCAGAAAGCGCTCGGCCTGCTGCAGACTGCCGTGGAAGCCATGCACCACCCCACGCAGGCCGGGCAAACGTGCCAGATGCATGGCCAGCACATCCTCGCTCTTGTGCGCATGCAGGATGACGGGCAGGTCGCGTTCGCGCGCAAGACGCAGCTGGGGCAGCAGCAACTGCTCCTGCACCTCGCGGGTCGGTCGGCCGGAACCAAAATCCAGCCCACACTCACCGACTGCGACAGCCCCGCCGCGGCCGACCCAGGCTGGCAGTCGCGCAAGCGCAGCGGGAGGATGCTCGAACCAGGGATGCAGACCTAAGGCCACGCCGACCTCAAGATGACATCGGGTGAGGCTAACGAGCCTCGGCCAG
>JARJMX020000191.1 GCA_029335925.2 Gammaproteobacteria bacterium | reverse complement strand
ACCAGCTCACCGTCGAAGTCCGTCCGCTGCCCAAGGAGCAACCTCCAACCGCAGCAGGATTGGGGCCGAAGGAATACAAGGGCGAGCGTCTTACCCTCAAGTTCCAGGACATCGAAATCCGCCCGCTGTTGCAATTGCTGGCCGACTTCACCGGCAACAACATCGTCGTCAGCGATAGCGTCCAGGGCCGCATGAGCTTAAGGCTCGAGAATGTGCCCTGGGATCAGGCCATGGACCTGATCCTCACCACCAAGGGGCTCTCACAGCGCAAGAACGGCAATGTCATCTTCGTCGCCCCCACCGCCGAGATCGCTGCGCGCGAAAAGGCGGAGATGGAGGCGCGCAAGCAGACCGAAGACCTCGCCCCACTCATATCGGACTTCATGCAGGTCAATTACGCCAAGGCCGCGGACAGCGCCCGCCTGCTCCACCCTACCTACCGCCCGGCGGGTGCAGGCGGGGCTGCCCCCACCCCCGCCGCGCCCACCGGCGGCACCGCCGCAGCCCGCACTAGGGGCTTTCTCGCCCCGCGCGGCACGCTCACCGTCGATGAGCGCACCAACACCCTGCTGATCAACGACACACCGGAGAGCTTGGACAAAATCCGCGACTTGGTGAAGAAGCTCGACACCCCGATCAAGCAGGTCTTGATCGAATCGCGCATCGTTATCGCCACAGATGACTTCGCCCGTGAACTGGGACTCAAATGGGGCGTGACTGGGAGCTTCAACAACAATGGCACGCCCATCTTCCTTAGCGGTAATACCACTGGCACGGCGGGCATGGTCAACAACTATGCCGCTGGCAACGCCCCTGGCGTACCTGCACTCGATAATCGCTTCAATGTCAACATGCCTGCGGGCAGTTTCGCAAGCAAACCCGTGACAGGTGGGCTCGGGCTCGCCGTACTCGGTTCCAATGTTCTGGTCGAC
This sequence comes from Gammaproteobacteria bacterium, assembly GCA_029335925.2. Classification (GTDB taxonomy): domain Bacteria; phylum Pseudomonadota; class Gammaproteobacteria; order Halothiobacillales; family Halothiobacillaceae; genus Thiofaba. Next base: position 10,674 of record JARJMX020000191.1, on the reverse strand, counting down.
CTTGAATTGCAAGCTCTACAGGTTGAGGGTAAAGGTGAAATCATTTCCAGTCCGCGCGTTATCACGGCCAACGGACAGAAGGCCGTAATCAAGCAGGGTAAGGAGATCCCTTATCTGCAGCAAACCTCCAGCGGCGCCACCAATATCGCCTTTAAGGAAGCGGTCCTTGCTACCGACGTCACCCCCCAGATCACCCCCAACAATAATGTGATCTTGGATATCAAGGTGCAGAAGGACGAGCCAGACTTCACCCGTTCGATCAATGGTGTCCCCCCGATCGATAAACGCGAGGTCGAGACTAAGGTTCAGGTCAAAAACGGTGAGACCGTCGTGCTGGGGGGCATTTATGAGATCAGCAGCGCCGACCAGATCAACAAGATCCCCTTCTTGGGCGATCTTCCGATTCTGGGGCATCTATTCAAGACCAACGGCACTAAGAACAACAAATTCGAGCTAATCATCTTCGTGACCCCACGCATCATCGAAAACGGCGTGATGGTATCGAGCAACTGACTTAAGCTTAAGGAACGACAAACCATGTACGACATGACGACAACCTGGCGCACCTTTGTGGCAGCGGCTGCCTTGCTTTCCCTCGCTGGCTGCGGCGGTGGTGGCGGTGAGGGTAATCTTTTTGCGGGCAGCGCGCGTATTGAGCTGAGCGTAGGTACCGATAGGCTCCCGGTGCAAACAGGTACTTTTGTTGAACCTGTCAGCCCAATCTATTCCACCACCGTGATTGCTAAAGCCTATGGTGCGGATGGCAAGCTCGTGGCCAGTGGCACCCCCATTACCTTTGCCATGGATGGTGGCAACACCTATTCGGGGGCGCTTTACCCCCAACCCTTTGAATTTGATGAAACAACCAAGAGCAAAAAGTCCTTCTGGAATTACGAGGTCAAAAGCGCCGCTGGACAAGCCTTGATGATCTTCCATGCCTATGATCGTCCAGGCACGGTCAAGATCACGGCATCGTTTACCGATCCGGCCACCAATAAGCCTGTGGCCAAAACCATCAACATCACCGTTGGCTCCAGTATTGCCACGGGCATGCCGGCGACCATTTATGCCAATGTCAGTAATGCCCCGATCTATGTTGCCAACCAGGGCAAGAACGATACCGCCATCCTCCGTATCGAAATCAGAGATCCTGCCGGCCAACCGATTGCTAACCCAGGTGCAGCCAATGTCAAGGTCGAACTGCTTAACCCCGAGATTGGCGCTCTTCTGCAAGGGGCTAATGGTCAGCAAGGCACCATCGTCAATACCATCACCACCAATGGCGTAGCCCAGCTGAGCCTTAAGGCTGGGACCATCTCCGGCACGGCACGCCTGCGCATCTCGGCCGATGCCGCCGACAATAACGTCGAGAACGGCATTGCCCAAGCCATTGTGGATGACATCAGCGTCAGCATTTCCGATGGTCGCATCGCAGCGATTGCTCTGACAGGGCCATTTATCGATGCAGTACGCACCAACAGCACCACGCTCGCTCTTGCCCCTGGAGAATCCTTCCAGGATGGAACCTATCTGCGGGTCATCAGCGCGGTGGCCACAGACAACCTAGGCAATCCAGTACCCAACGCCGAAATCAAATTCAGCCTGATCGACTCCCCCATCAGCGGCTTTCCATCAGCCAACCCCAACTTCATGATCTCGGGCACGGATGGAGACCCGGCCGAAGGTGGCAATCTGTTCATCGCAGCAAGCGGTCAGTTCACCGACCGTGGCGTGCTTCGAAATGATCGTTTGGTCCTCACGCCGAACGAGCAGGGTGTCGACCGCGGTCTGATCAGCAGCCGGATCATCACCCAGGTCAACAGCGCCACCAGCCTCTTGGTCAGCTCGCCCTTCCCGAATAACAACGGTCGCAACAGTGGTGCTGTTATCCCATGGGTTATTGGCCGTGCGCAATACGGGGTGATCGGTGCCAGTGCCTACACCAATGCCCAAGGTGTGGCCACAACCTTCCTCACCTACCCCATGACTCGTCTGGGTCAACCCGCCCTGATTACGGCCGAAGGAGACAATGGGGTGAGCAATGTCATTCGGGCAAGCTACATCGGTATGCTCGATTACAGCTTAACCGCTTCTGCAACGGAAGTGCGTGCGGGCTCGAGCACCGACGTCACTCTTTGCGTGCGGGATAAGAACAACGCCCCCATCCCCTCGACCTCGCTCAATGTCGCAGGAACCACTGCGACCGTGACCGTCACCCCTTCCACGCCCGTGACCGGAGCCAATGGCTGTGCGACCGTGACAATCAATGCCAACAACTACACCGGTACGGCGGATGTCCCTCTCACCTTCACTGCCGATGGCACCACGGCCAAAGCCCCCATCACAGTCAAGAGCCAGGGGGCGGGGACGCTGTTTGTCACCAGCGCTACAGCGGGTAATAACAGCGGGACGATCGTCGTACGCTTGCTCGATGAAGCGGGCAACCCCATCAGCGGCCGACTCGTTACTGCAACAGGCACCGCTACACCGCCGACAGCCACCATCACCAGCATCTCCGGTGGAACTACGGATAACAATGGTAATGCTACAGTGACCGTCAATTACACAGGTAATCCGGGCGATAGCTACACCATCAACATCGAAGCCCAGGGCGGGGCAAGCCGCACCGTCACCCTCGTCCATCCGTAACTCGATGAAAGAGCGGCCGATGGTCCCTGTCGGCCGCATCGTTTGCAAGGATTGTTCATTATGAAACGCTTGGAACTCCCCCTTATCGCCTCTGCCATCATGCTTTCTCTCGCCACTTCCAGTCTTGCAGCAGAAGGCGGGCTGGATCCCCTTTTTGGCAGCCGTGGCCAACAGACCACATCCTTTTCGACCTGGAACGACGAAGCGCGCGATAGTGCCCTTCAACCGGACGGTAAGATCGTCCTCGTCGGGCGTGCCGGAAACGACCAAGGCACGGAGGATGATTTCGCCCTGCTGCGTTACCATCGGGATGGTCAGCTTGATACCAGCTTCGGCAATGGGGGCAAGGTCACCACGGCCTTTTTTAACCCTGACGGCTGGGATGTCGCCGAAGCCGTCGCCATCCAGCCCGATGGCAAGATCGTCGCCGCCGGCTGGTCCGTCACTCCGGCACGCAACCGTGTCTTTGCCTTGGCGCGTTACCTCCCCAACGGCCAGCTGGATGCAAGCTTTGGGGTTAATGGCCTGGTCACCACAGCCATCCGTGGAGCAGACGACTTCATCCGCGACATTGCCATCCAAGCCGACGGCAAACTGGTTGTGACAGGGGCCAGCCTTGACCCTGCAACGAATCCTAGGCAATACGACATTGCAACGGCCCGCTACCTCCCCAACGGCCAGCTTGACCCAAGCTTTGATCACGATGGCATCGCCATCACCCCCATTGGAGCTTCGGACGAGCGGGCCAATAGCCTCATCATCCAGCGTGATGGTAAGATCGTGGTGGCTGGGGCCAGCTGCAATGCCTTGAGCTGCGACACCATCAATGGCAACTTTGATTTTGCCTTCGTACGTTATAACCCTGACGGCAGTTTGGATCCGTCCTTCAACGACGATGGCAAGGCCACATTTGCTACAGCCATTCTGACGCATAGCGATGGTGCTAACAGCCTCGTGCTCCAGGCGGACGACGCCCTCGTGGCAGCGGGTGGACGGGACAAAGGCGAGGCCAACTACCGCCAACTAAGCGATTTCGCCTTGGTTCGTGTTCTACCCAATGGCCAGCTGGATACCAGCTTTGGTAGCAGTGGATGGGTCAAAACGCCCATTGGCCTGGATGCCAGCAGGGCCAATGCCATTGCCTACCGCGGCGATGGCAAGCTGGTCGTGGTCGGCGCAGCCGCTTACAACACGGTTAACAACGACTTCGCCATCGCCCTTTACCACCGCGATGGCTCGCTCGATCAGACCTTCGGCAGCGCCGGTACCGGCATTGTGACCGTTCCCTTCGGCACCAGTGATGATCATGCTAACGCCGTCAACCTGCAGCCGGACGGAAAGATCGTGGTCACAGGAGCTGCCGACTCCGGGAGCTACCGGCTCGATTTCGCCGCACTCCGCCTCGAAGGTGCCGATGTCACGCCGGACACTTTCAGCTTGGGCGCTCGCAACGACGTCAATGCTTCCACGTGGGTCTACGCGCCCCCAGTGACCGTCAAGGGAATCGATGCCCCCACCTTGGTCCTGGCTCGTAACGGTGAATACAGCATCAACAACGGCCCCTACACCTCCACGCCCAGCATGGTACGCGCGGGCGATGTGGTGACCTTGCGCCATTTAAGCTCCGCCACTGCAGGTGGCACGATGAAATCCTCGTTGCATATCGGCGGCGTGGAAGCCGACTTCGTCACCACCACCTGCACTAATGCCTGCACTAATGGTGGAGGGGGGGCTGTCGGTCTTGAAGGTCTTGCCCTGCTTGGTTTGCCCATCATGGGATGGCTCATGCGTCGGCGGCAAAAGCAGATCAGCTAAAATGTAATCACGCGCAAGCAAGCATGGCCTTACCCTCGGTGAGGCCTTTTTTGTTTGTTTTTTGACGCTCAAACTGGCATAAACATGCCTCATGCACCCCACCATCATTCTCGTCGGCCCCATGGGGGCCGGCAAGTCCACCTCCGGGCGTTTCCTGGCGCGCACCTTGGGGCTGACGTTTATCGACAGCGACAAGGTGATTGAGGAGCGCACCGGGGCGAGCATTCCGCTGATCTTCGAGCTGGAGGGCGAGGCCGGCTTCCGGCAGAGGGAAAGGGCGGTGATCGACGAACTGACACGCCTTCCTGGAATCGTGCTCGCCACGGGCGGCGGGGCGATCCTGGCTCCCGAAAACCGCGAAGTGATGCGCAGCCGCGGCAAGGTGGTCTACCTTCATGCATCCGTAGAGCATCAGCTCGAACGCACGGCCCATGACCGCCATCGGCCACTGCTGCAGACCCCCGACCGGCGCGGGCGGCTGGAGGAGCTGATGCGCATCCGCGAGCCCATCTACCGGCAAACGGCGCACCTGGTCGTAGAGACCGACGGGCTGGGACCACGCCGTGTCGTGCAACGCATCATCCGGGGTTTGGGACTAAAGCGGCGCTGACGCCTTGCCGAGGTGAAGCGACATCCTTGCTACAATGCGGCCATTCTGGCTTCACTAACCCGATTCATGATGCACACCCTGAACGTTGACCTCGGCGAGCGCAGTTATCCCATCTACATCGGCCAAGCGCTATTCGATCAACCCGAGTTGTTACGTCGGCACATTCCAGGCAAGAGTGCGCTGGTGGTGACCAATACCACCATCGCCCCGCTCTACCGCTCCCGGCTGGACCCGGCACTGGAAGAGCTGCGGGTCGAGACGGTGGTGTTGCCCGATGGCGAGGACTACAAGTCGATCGAGAGCCTTACGACGATCTGGGATGCGCTGGTGCTTGGGCGCTTCGACCGCAACACGACGCTCATCGCCCTAGGCGGCGGGGTGATTGGCGACATCACCGGTTTTGCCGCCGCAAGCTACCAGCGCGGCGTGCACTTCATCCAGATCCCCACCACCCTGCTCGCCCAGGTGGACTCCTCGGTCGGCGGCAAGACCGGCATCAACCATCCCGGCGGCAAGAACATGATCGGCGCCTTCTGGCAGCCGCGCGCCGTGATCGCCGACACCGACACGCTCGACACCCTGCCGGATCGAGAGCTCTCGGCAGGTCTTGCCGAAGTCATTAAATACGGGCTGATCTACGATGAGCCTTTCCTTGGCTGGATTGAGGCGAACATCGAACGCCTGCGGGCGCGTGAGCCCGAAGCCCTCGCTTACGCCATCCGCCGCTCATGCGAGATCAAGGCTGCGATTGTCAGCCAAGATGAGCGCGAAAGTGGCCTGCGCGCCATCCTCAACCTCGGCCATACCTTCGGCCACGCCATCGAGACCGCCACCGGCTATGGCCACTGGCTGCACGGCGAGGCGGTGGGCGTCGGCATATGCATGGCCGCGCGCCTGTCCGAGCTGGAGGGCTGGCTTAGCGCGCAGGACGTAGCCCGTATCCGCGCCATTATCGAACGCGCCGGCCTGCCCACCCACGCCCCGGTTGGCATGAGCCGCGAGCAGTTCCAGCACCTGATGGGCATCGACAAGAAGGTGCTGGATGGCAAGCTGCGCCTGGTCTTGCTGGAGCACATCGGCAAGGCCAGGGTGACCGGCGACTTCTCGCCCGCCAACCTGATCATCTGCCTCGATGAATTCACCTCCTCCGCGGAGCCCCGCTGATGAACGCGACCGATGCCCCCATGGACACCCCCCATCCGCTGCATGAGCGGGTCGAACTGATCGTCCACCTGCTCAAGTTCAGTGACCGTATCTTCGCCATCATGAGCTCGGCCACGGACGAGCTGCGCACCTTCACCGACCTGCTCATCAAGGAAAGTGGACCAAACCTGCTCATCGCGCGGGCCCACCCCGACCTTGCCTTGAATGCAGAAGACGTGGCCACCGACCTCGCCAAGGCATGGGGAATCGAGCTCAACCTCGGCGAGTCGGCCATGCAGGCCATCGAACAGCGGCTCCCCAAACGGCTGCCCGAGCCTCGCCGGGCTGTAGCCATCATCGAGGATGTCGAGCGCCTGTCATCCCAGGCCCTCGATGAACTCATCGGCTTCATGCAACACCTCGATGAGCTGACGGGTGGCCGGGTACGGCTGGCGCTGCTCGGCGGCCCTAATCTAGCCGCTCAGCTCCAGCACATGCAGAATCTTGAGGCAGGCGGCCAGGTCTATGCGCTCCATCTCACCCCGCCTCCCGCCGAGGCCTTTGCCAACATGGCGACCAGCATGCCGGACGATGCTCCCCCCGTCTTCGAGGGCCCCGCGCCGCACGGCGGCGAGGCTTCCACCCTCCCTGGGCGCGCCTTGCTCATCGGCAGTATCGCCGCTTCCTTCGTCCTTGCCGTGGCCATCGCCCTCCTGCTGCGACCTGGCGAGCCCGAAGTGGAAAAAGACCGGCAGGTCAGCGTACCGCTCAAGAGTGAAACGGTCGCGTCCCTTCCCGTTGCGCCCCCTCCTGCACCGACATCTGGGGCCATCAGCGACCAACCGCTACCTTCCTCTTCCCCCACGCCGACTGACCACCAACGGGCCGAATCCGTCACGGACACGGGGAGGGCCACCACCCCTATGGGGTCTTTCCTGCCTGACCCTCCCATGAGCACACTCCAGCCTGCCGCCCCGACCCCGGCCGAAGCGAAGCCCAGCGCGCCCGCGCCCACGGTAGAGCCGAAGCCTAGTGCTCCGGCAGTCGCGCCCACAGCGGAGCCGAAGCCGAGCCTCGCTGCGCCCAAACCGGCCACCCAGACCCAGTTGGCGAAAAAGGCGGCCAACTGGTATGCCCAGCAGAAAGGAGAGCAGTACGTCCTGCAGGTGATTAGCCTCAAGTCGCAAGCGGAAGTCGATCGGTTCATCAAGCAGAACGGACTGAAGGACTGCCATAGCTTCCGCCAACTGCGCGACGGGCAGACCCTGCACACCCTCACCTGTGGCCTCTACTCCAGCCGCGACGCGGCCAACCAGGCATCCGCCAAGTTGCCGGAGAAGGCGCGGGCGGGCAAGCCCTTCCCCCGCAGGATCGATGATATCCGCAAGATCATGCAGCCGTAACGAACCAAACCGCGCGACCGCTCCGATCGCGCCCCGCCTTGTGCCGGGCTCCTCTCACGTGTAGAATTTTCGGCCATTTTGCCTTTGGCAACCCGGGCAAGGACAAAGGCCGCCCCTGCTGGGCGGCGATATTCCAATACCAAGCGAGAGTTGGACACACCCAGCCATGAACACCCTGCCTGCCTCCGGCCTCTACTCCCCCGAATTTGAGCACGATAACTGCGGTTTTGGCCTGATTGCCCAGATGGACGACCAACCCAGCCACTGGCTGGTGGAGACCGCGATCGAATCGTTGGCGCGCATGACACACCGCGGGGGCATTTCCGCCGACGGCAAGTCGGGTGACGGCTGCGGCATCCTGCTGAAGAAGCCCGATGCCTTCATGCGCGAGGAAGCGGCCAGGCTGGGCTTCAAGCTCGGTGAGCTGTACGCTGTCGGCGTGGTTTTTCTCAGCCAGGACAAGGCCCTCGCCGCTCGGGCGCGCGAGACCCTGGAGCGTGAGATCCGTGCCGAGGGGCTCGACTTCCTCGGCTGGCGCGTACTGCCCACCGACCCAAGCCAGCTTGGCCGTCAAGCCCTGGAGAAGCTGCCGGTCATCGAGCACATGTTCGTCAATGCCCCCCACGGCATGGACGCACGCCACTTCGACACCAAGCTCTACATCGCCCGCCGCCGCACCGAGAAGCAGCTGGCCGATGACGCCACCTTCTACATCCCGACCCTGTCAAGCCAGGTGCTGTCGTACAAGGGCCTGATGATGCCGGAGGACCTGCCGCGCTTCTACCTGGACCTGCAGGATCCGCGCTTGGCATCCTCGCAGTGCGTATTCCATCAGCGCTTCTCGACCAATACCTTCCCCGAGTGGCGTTTGGCCCAGCCATTCCGTTATCTCGCGCACAACGGCGAGATCAACACCATCCGCGGCAATCGCAACTGGGCTCGCGCACGCGCCTTCAAGTTCGATACACCGCTGATCCCGAACATGGAGGATGTGCGCCCGCTGGTCACCGAGACCGGCTCGGACTCGATGAGCATGGACAATATGCTCGAGGTCCTGATTGCCGGCGGCATCGAGATGTTGCGCGCCATGCGCCTGATCGTGCCCCCCGCCTGGCAGAACATCGAGCACATGGATCCCGATCTGCGCGCCTTTTACGAATACCATTCCATGCACATGGAACCGTGGGATGGCCCTGCTGGCATGGTGATGACCGACGGCCGTTTCGTTGCCTGCGCCATGGACCGCAACGGCCTGCGCCCGGCGCGCTGGGTGATCACCAAGGATCGCCACATCACCCTTGCCTCGGAGATCGGCGTATGGGACTACAAACCGGAGGATGTCATCCGCAAGGGCCGGGTTAAGCCGGGTCAGATCGTAGCCGTGGATACGGCTACGGGCATCCTGCTGATGCCCGAGGACGTGGATAACATGCTTAAGAGCCGCAAGCCTTACGGCCAGTGGCTCAAGCAGCATGCCCGCCGTCTCGTCTCGGGCCTGGAGGCCGACCTGCTGACCTCCGCGCCGCTGAGCGATGAGCAGTTGACCACCTACGAGAAGATGTTCCAGGTCACCTTCGAGGAGCGTGACCAGGTTCTCCGCGTGCTGGCCGAAGCCGGGCAGGAGGCGGTCGGCTCCATGGGCGACGACACCCCGATGGCGGTCCTCTCACGCATCGAGCGATCCCTTTACGACTATTTCCGTCAACAGTTTGCCCAGGTCACCAACCCGCCGATCGACCCGCTGCGCGAGGCGATTGTCATGTCGCTGGAGACCTGCATCGGTGCTGAGCGCAACCTATTCGAGGAGACCCCCGAGCACGCTCACCGCCTGCTGCTAGAGTCCCCCGTTCTGACCGAGGGCAAGTTCAAGGCCCTGCTGGCGGTGGACGACCCAGCCTATGCCCACAGCGTGATTGAACTCAACCGCGACGAAAGCCTGCCGCTCGAGCAGGCCATCCGCACCATCTGCGATGAGGCCGTCGCTGCGGTGAAGGCCGGCAAGGTCGTGATCGTGCTCTCCGACCGCCGCATTGCCCGCGGCAAGCTGCCCGTCCACGCCCTGCTCGCCACCGGCGCGGTCCATCACCGTCTGATCGCCGAGGGCCTGCGCTGTGATGCCAACATCGTCGTCGAAACCGGCACCGCACGGGATCCACACCACTTCGCCTGCCTGATCGGCTACGGCGCCACCGCCGTCTATCCGTACCTCGCCTTTGAGAGCATTGCGGGTATGCAGCGCGTAGGCGCAATGAAAGAGGGTATGACCTCCGCCAAGATGGCCGCAAACTTCGTCAAGGGCATCGAAAAGGGCCTGATGAAGATCCTCTCCAAGATGGGCATCTCCACCATCGCCAGCTACCGTGGCTCGCAGCTGTTCGAGATCATCGGCTTGGCCGATGAGGTGGTCGAGCTGTGCTTTAAAGACACGACGAATCGTCTGAAGGGCGCCGGTTTCGAGGAGCTGCAGGCCGACCAGGCCTCTCTTGCGCGCGAGGCTTGGAACCCGCGCAAGCTGCCGCGTCAGGGCGGCCTGCTCAAGTTCGTCTGGGGTGGCGAATACCACGCCTACAACCCGGACGTGGAGCAGACCTTACAACAAGCAGTCAACAGCGGCGACTACAGCGTTTGGAAGCAGTACGCCAAGTACGTCAACGAGCGCCCGATCGCCACCCTCCGCGACATGTTCAAGCTGCGTTCTGGCAGCACGCCGATCCCGCTGGATGAGGTCGAGCCGATCGAGGAGATCATCAAGCGCTTCGACTCCGCTGGCATGTCGCTCGGGGCTCTCTCTCCCGAGGCCCACGAGACCCTAGCCGAGGCCATGAACCGCCTGGGGGCGCGCTCCAACTCCGGTGAGGGCGGCGAAGACCCGGCACGCTATGGCACCGTGAAGAGGACGAAGATCAACCAGATCGCCTCGGGCAGCGTCGCGGTCACCCCGCACTACGTGGACACTGCCGGGGTGCTGCAAATCAGGATCGCTCTGGGCGCGAAGCGCGGGGAGGGGGGCCGGTGGCGGGGGGGGGAGGTCTGCGGGATGGGGGGGACGCGGCG
>JARJMX020000175.1 GCA_029335925.2 Gammaproteobacteria bacterium | reverse complement strand
CCTTCAGTGCGCGCCTATGCCCGCCAGCTTGGCGTGGATTTGATTCACGTTACCGGTACCGGCCCCAAGGGCCGGATCCGGAAGCAGGATGTGGAGGCCTACATCAAAGCCGTGATGCAGGGCGAGAAGCCCGCGCCGAAGGCCCCGGTCACGGCCGGTGCCGGCATCCCACAGGTCCCAGCCATCGACTTTGCCCAGTTCGGCCCGACCGAAGAGAAGGAGCTGTCGCGGATCAAGAAGCTCTCCGGCAAGCACCTCACCGCCTGCTGGCTCAACATCCCCCACGTCACCCAGTTCGACGAGGCGGACATCACCGAGCTGGAAGCTTTCCGCACCAGCCTTAAGGCGCGTGCCGACAAGGCGGGGATCAAACTCACCTTCCTACCCTTTGTGATGATGGCTGTGGTGAAGGTACTCAAGGAGTTCCCGCAGTTCAACGCCTCACTCAATCCGGATGGTGAGAAGCTGATCCTCAAGCGCTACTACAACATCGGCGTGGCGGTGGACACCCCAAATGGCCTGGTGGTGCCGGTGGTGAAGGACGTAGACAAGAAAGGCCTGTTCGAGCTCGCCCGCGAGCTCGGCGAACTCGGCCAGAAGGCGCGGAATGGCAAGCTCTCGCCTTCCGACATGCAGGGCGGCACCTTCAGCATCTCAAGTTTGGGCGGCATCGGCGGCACCCAGTTCACCCCGATCGTCAATGCGCCGGAGGTGGCTATCCTCGGCCTGTCCAAGGCCAAGATGGCGCCGGTATGGAATGGCTCAAGCTTCGAGCCGCGCCTAATGATGCCGTTCTCGCTCTCCTACGATCACCGTGTGATCGACGGGGCCGAGGGTGTGCGCTTCACCACCCGCCTGGCCGCCCTGTTGCGTGATTTGCGCGAAATACTGATCTGAGGAGCAGGTCATGGCGAAGATCGAAACCGTCCTGCTGCCGGACATCGGCAACTACGAGAACATCCCGGTCATCGAACTGCTCGTTCAGCCGGGTGAGGTGGTCGAGAAGGATCAGTCGCTGCTCACACTTGAGTCCGACAAGGCCACCATGGAGATCCCATCCCCCGTCAGTGGGCGCTTGGTTGAATTTTTAGTCAAGCTCGAGGATAAGGTCAGCAAGGGCACGCCCATTGCCCGAATCGAAGTCACCGCTGAGACGGGCCAGCCCCTTCCCACCCTCGAAGGAAGAGGTGTTGAGCGTGATCAGCCTGCCGACGAAGCAGCTCACTCAAGCCCCCCATCACTCTCTCCTCAACCTTCCCCTGTCAAGGAGAGGGAAGCGATTGCTACCGCCGATATCACCTGCGATGTGCTCGTCCTCGGCGCTGGGCCCGGCGGCTACACCGCTGCCTTCCGCGCCGCTGACCTTGGCAAGCGCGTGGTGCTGGTCGAGAAGGAGACCGTGCTCGGTGGCGTGTGCCTGAACGTCGGCTGTATTCCCTCCAAGGCCCTGCTACACGTGGCCCAGGTCATCAATGAGACGCGCGAGATGGCCGACCACGGGATCAGCTTCAGCGAACCTACGCTGGACCTGCACAAGCTACGCGGCTTCAAGGACGGCGTGATCAAGAAGCTCACCACGGGCCTCGCGGGGCTTGCCAGGCAGCGCAAGGTGCAGGTGGTGAACGGGGTGGGCCGCTTCACTTCGCCGCACACCGTGGCGGTGGACACGGCCGATGGCGTTAAGACCGTGGCCTTCCAGCACGCCATCATTGCCGTCGGCTCCCGCCCGGTACAGCTGCCGTTCATCCCTCACGACGACCCGCGGGTGATGGACTCCACCGGCGCGCTGGCGCTCGCCGAGATCCCCAAGCGCCTGCTGGTCATCGGCGGCGGCATCATCGGCCTGGAGATGGCGCAGGTGTACGATGCCTTGGGCGCAAAGATCACCGTGGTCGAGTTGTCCGACACCATCATCCCGGGCGCCGACAAGGACATCACCCTGCCGCTGCTCAAGCGCATCAAAAAACGCTACGAGGCCATCTACCTTGGGGCCAAGGTGACCGCCGTACAGGCCACGCCTGAAGGCTTGGTGGTGTCCTTCGAAGGCAAAGGCGTGCCAGCGCAGGACACCTTCGACCGCATCCTGGTAGCTGTCGGCCGCGTGCCGAATGGCAAACTGATCGACGCCGACAAGGCCGGGGTGTATGTCGATGAGCGTGGCTTTATCCCCGCCGATGCCCGTATGCGCACCAATGTGCCGCATATCTACGCCATCGGCGACGTCATCGGCCAGCCCATGCTCGCGCACAAAGCGGCGCACGAGGGCAAGGTGGCCGCCGAGGTCATCTGTGGCCTATCTTCGGCCTTTACCCCGATGGGTATTCCCGGAGTGGCCTACACCGACCCGGAGGTGGCCTGGGTGGGTAAGACCGAGGAAGAACTCAAGCGTGAAGGCATCGCTTACGAGAAGGGGGTATTTCCGTGGGCTGCTTCCGGACGCTCACTCGCCCTTGGCCGTGATGAGGGACTCACTAAGGTCCTGTTTTGTGCCGACACCCATCGCCTGCTGGGCGCGGCGATTGTTGGACCGAATGCGGGTGAGCTGATTGCCGAGGCTGCCCTGGCGCTGGAAATGGGGGCGGATATGACCGACATCGGCCTGACCATCCACCCGCACCCCACCCTGTCCGAAACCCTCGGCTTTGCCGCCGAGATGGCCGAAGGCACCATCACCGACCTGCTGCCGCCGAAGAAGCGGCACTGAGGACTGTCCCTCGACCGGGACCGGCCTGCAGGACCGGCCCCGGGACAAGGGGACATCGCTTTCCCTACGCTTTTTCCGGATATTCAGCATGGATCTTCTTGCCCTAGGCATCTATGCCCTGCTTGGGGTCTTTGCCGGCCTCATGGCCGGGCTGCTCGGCATTGGCGGCGGTCTGATCGTCGTGCCTGTGCTCGCTTATCTCTATACCCTGCAGGGCACGGTGCCCGCCGAACACCTGATGCAGGTCGCGGTCGGCACCTCGCTCGCGACCATCCTCCTCACCTCCATCAGCTCCATCTGGACGCATCACAAGAAACGTGCGGTGGACTGGTACGTGGTGCGCCGCATCCTAGGCGGGCTCGTGATCGGCTCGGTAGCCGGCTCTTATCTTGCCCATTACCTACCAAGCGATGTGCTCAAGAAGCTCTTCGGCACGCTCGAGATCCTGATCGCCCTGCAGATGGCCTTCGGCCGCCAGCCCGCACCGCACCACCAGCTACCCGCCCTGCCCGGCATGACCGTGGTCGGCACCGGCATCGGCGCGCTCAGCTCGATCTTGGGCATGGGCGGCGGCGCCATCTCCACGCCCTTCGTCGTCTGGTGCAACATGCCGATCCGCAACGCCATCGCCACCTCCGCGGCCATCGGTCTGCCCGCCGCCATCGCCGGTTGGGCGGCCTACGTGCTGGCCGGATGGAGCACGCAGGGTCTGCCCGAGATGAGCCTGGGC
>JARJMX020000172.1 GCA_029335925.2 Gammaproteobacteria bacterium | reverse complement strand
CGAGCTGCCGGCCGTGCTCGTGGCGCTCGGCCAGTTGCGGCAGCCGCCCGAGCTTGTGCTGTGCGACGGTCAGGGCATCGCCCACCCGCGTCGCCTCGGCATTGCGGCGCACCTCGGGGTGATCACCGGTCTGCCGAGTGTCGGCGTCGGCAAGACCCGCCTGTGCGGTCACCATGCTGAGGTGCCGAACGTGCGCGGGGCGTGGGTGCCGCTCGAGGACAAGGGCGAAGTAATCGGCGCCGTCCTGCGCACCCGTGCGGGGGTGAAGCCGGTCGATGTCTCGATCGGTCACCGCCTGGATCTTGAGGCCGCGATCGCCAGTGTCATGGCCGCCGTGACCCGCTACCGCCTGCCCGCGCCGATCCGCGCCGCGCACCGGCTGGCTTCAGATACCGGCCCCCTAGGGCCCGGGATGGTGATCCGCTAAAACGGTCTGTCATCCCCCTGAAGTTCAGGCGGGCTATATTTTTAAACGATATGTCGCGAACCACTCCCCGAGGTGGATATGCTGACTCTTGACGATCTCCAGCACCCCGTGGGCGAGGTGTGTCTGACCATACTGCAGCAGCGTTTGCAAGAGGTCCGCACCCAAGGGGCGTTGCTGCGCAAGACCCCTTCCGCCGAAGAGGTCCTGCACGATACGCGCGTGGCGGTCCGGCGTGCCCGAGTCTGGCTCAAACTCTGCACGCCTTGCGTCGATATTCCTCGCAAGGCGCGCCGTGCCCTGCGCAGTTTTGCGCGCGCGAGCGGGCCTGTGCGTGATTTGGAGGTGCAGGAGGCGTGGCTGGCCAGCGTCCACGTGCGCGCGGGGGCGCGTCAGGGTTGGGAGGCCCTGCGCGAGCGGCTGGCGGGCGAACATGCGGCCCACCGGGCGGTTCTGCTGGACACTCTGCCGGAGATGCTGGAGGGGGCGCAGCGTGCGTTGGAGCGCATGCGTCCCCTCGATGGGGCGGATGGGGAGTCGTGTGGTATCTGGCTGGCGGAGCGTTGGTTGGACGCCGCCTCACCCTATCTTGCGGGCATGCACCACCTGCCCGAGGGGCTGCACCCCTTGCGCCTGGTCGGTAAGCAGCTGCGCTACATGCTGGAACCGCTGGCGACGGCCCTTAATGCGCAGGACGTGCTGCGCCATCTACGCCAGGGGCAGGATGTGCTCGGACGGATGAACGATGCCAACATCCTCGCCGCTGCGCTGCCGGCCCATGCAGCGGCCCTGCTCGCGGCACGGTTCGAGGAGGACCTCCACGCAGCCCTCGAACAGGGTGAGGCTCCCCGTTGGTTACACCCCACCATCTGGCCGGGGCTGCGCGCAGTCTGCCAAGCTTTGCTCGATGAGCGCCAAGAAGCGCTCGCCGCGCTCCACGGTTGGCGTTTGAGTGCGGGGGACGCCCTGGCCGAGGGCCTGCCACGGATTGGGGTGCAATTGGCCGGCTCGGACGGCTTCGATGGCTTCGGTCAGCCGCTGTGAAGCTCAAAGTGATGGTTGAGTCATACGCAAGACCTCCCTCAACATGCCCTTGGGCTAGCACAGCTGGCCAAGCTTGCCGATAAGTGCCTTCTTGAGCACTTCAAAGCCTTCTGTATCGAGTAGATAGCGCCCATAGCAGGCCGCATCGAGGCGGGTGAGCTCAGCACGCGGCAGTATCTCGTCTTCTTTTGTGGCCATGGCGCGCCATGCGCGGCGCAGGGCCTTGGGGTTATTGGCCTAGAGCAGGCGGCGCAGAGCGTCGTGCTTGCGTTGCCAGTGCAGTCAGCGTCGGCGGACGGCGAGCATCATTGCCAGCAGCAGGACGCTCCCTCCGAGCCATGGCAGCCAGGGACGCAGGGCGAGCCAGAGCGGATGCTGTATCGTGATGCTTTCACCTCCAAGACGCGCGAGGCGCGGTTGGCCCATCTGTGGGGTCGACATAGGGAAACACCAGCTCAGGCAGGGATAGCTTGCCGCTTGTGCGGGGTTCAAAGGTAAGGCGTAAGGCATCCCGCCCGCCCAGGCCTAACCCCGCACGTGGTCCGCGATCGCCAGCCTGCGCCGCATCGCCATGCGCTTGCTGTAATGCCCCTCCATGCGGGAGAGCACACCCGAGAGGAAGCGCACGGCCTCGATGATGTGCGGACCTTTGTTGAGCATGGCGCACTCGGCGCGGATGCTCATGGCCGCATCGGTGACCTCAGGGCGGGATGGAGCTCCGTTTTTGGCCAGGCTTTCGAGGATCTGCGTGGCCCAGATGACCGGGACGTGGGCGGCCTCGCACAGCCAGAGGATCTCCTCCTGCACCTCGGAGAGGCGCTCGAAGCCCATCTCCACGGCAAGATCGCCACGCGCGACCATCACGCCAAGTCGAGGACTGCGCAAGCCCGCTAAAAGAATGCTCGGCAGGTTTTCAAAGGCCTGACGGTTTTCGATCTTCAGCACGATGCCAAGCTGGGAGGCGCCCAGGCGTTCAAGCTGTTTCTGCAAGTCGATGACATCCTTGGGTGTGCGCAGGAAGGATAGGGCGACCATATCCACATGGGGGGCGAGTATTTCGAGATCGGCCAGGTCTTTATTGGTAAGTGCCGTGGTGTGGAAGTCGGTATCAGGGAAGTTGATGCCCTTCTCCTCCCTCAGACGGCTCCCCTCGGGAGCGGCGTGCGTGATGGTAAGGCGCATGATCTGGCCGTCGTTGGCGACGATGATGCCGCCGATGCGTCCATCGTCCAGCCACACGCGTTGCTCCGGGCGGGCCTGCTCGAAGGCCGCCTCGAGAGTGCAGTGCAGGCGTGCCGGCTCGCTCATCTCGCCAGCCTCGTTACGTACCCCGGCTCGGCCGGGCTCATTCGCGCGGGTCAAAAGTAGGGTGTCGCCCGTCTTGAGGCGAATCTCTTCCAGAATGGCGGGGGCACCGCTGAGCTGGCCGCGCAGCAGATGGCGGCGGCCGCGCGTGGCGCTGATGATCGTGCCGTCCTCGATGTAGGCGGTGTGGTCGAAGGCGAGCAGGGCGCCGTCCGGCCCGACCTGGATGAGGCGGGCGATGCGCAGCCGACCTCGCGCGTCGGTCAGCTGCAGCCGGTCGCCTGCCTTAAGGTGTTCCAGGCCCTTGCCCTGGAACAGCAGGGCGGGCACGCCTGGGATAGGGGCGGGACGCCTATCTGCGCTGATCCACAACAGGGCTTCGCGGGTGACGCGACCGCGGAAGTCCCGCTCTGGGCGAACCTTCAGTACGTGACCAAGGATGCGGATGGGGCCGGTGCGGGACTTGGGTCCAGCGAGGTCGGCCTGGATTCGGCACTCGCGTCCTTGGGCCAGGGCCGCGGTGCGTACCTGCTCGATCATGGTAAGCCAGGTCTTGGTATCGTCATGGGCGCAGTTGATGCGCGCGATATCCATACCGGCCTTAAGCAGGGCGGGAATCAGCTCGGGATCGCTTGCCGCCTCACTCGGCAGGGTGACCATGATCCGTACCTCGCGCCCATCGCGGGTCTCGCCCAGCAGGTTGCGTGCGTTTTCACGCAGGTGGTGGGGGCCGCTGGTGAAATCGACAGGCGGCTCG
>JARJMX020000151.1 GCA_029335925.2 Gammaproteobacteria bacterium | reverse complement strand
GCCCATGATCGATCTGCGCCTGTCCCAGCTTGAGCCTTCCGACCTGCGTGGCATGCCCTATCAGCGGGAGGGGCGGGTCGAGTGGGCTATTCCATCCATGCTGCCGCAGGCCGGACGCGATGGTCCGCGCGGCGTGCTGTTCCTCGATGAGATCAACGCCGCCCTGCCGCAGGTCGCGGCCAGCGCCTACCAACTCATCCTCGACCGCCGCCTGGGCGACTACCGTCTGCCGGACGGCTGGGCCATCCTCGCCGCCGGCAACCGGCTGAGCGATCGTGGCGTGACCTATGCCATGCCCGCGCCGCTCGCCAACCGATTCACCCACTATGAGCTCTGGCCGCAGATCGACGACTGGCTGGCATGGGCGGAACGCTCCGGAGTGGATGAACGTCTGCGTCGCTTTCTTGCCCAGCGCCCAGACCTTTTGTTCGTTTTTCCAGAACAGGCCAATGTGCACGCCTTCCCCAGCCCGCGCAGCTGGGCCTTCGCCGATCGCGCCCTGCGCAAGTTTGCCACCGATCCCGACCTGTTGGAGTCGGCCCTGTCTGCCTGCGTGGGCGAGGTTGCTGCCATGCTTTTCATGAGTTGGCTTGCGCGGCCGCAGTTCGAGCTCGACACCCTGCTGGCGCAGGATGATCCGGTGTTGCCCGAGGATGCGGACGGTCGCTGGGCGGTGCTGGATGCCGCCATCGCCCGTATCAGCGCCATGGAACCTTCGGACTCCGAGCTTTCCTGCCGACTTTTGCGCCTTGCGACAGCGCTTGGACCGGAGCTGGGCGAGCGCTTGGTGCGGGCTCTGCACGCCCGTCTGGGCGAAGGTCTGTATGCCCTGGACGCCTTCGACGACTGGGCGGTCAGGACCGCAAGAGGCTGAGCGCGGCTTGGACAGGCTCGACCGCGTTCGCCGCGAACTGGCCCGTGCCCAGCCCATCATTGGTCGGCTGGCGAGCTTCCTGCGTCTGGATGTGGGGACGGCCTTGGGCGTGGCGGTGGAAACCGGTGTGGCTCACATCCTGTTCGATGCTGATTACCTGGCGCAGGCCGATGACGCCGAGCTTCGCTATTGGTTGGCTCATGCCACGCTGCATGCCGCTCTGCTGCACTTTGCCCCACCGCCAGGAAGGCCCGAGGCATGGTCGGCGGTGTGCGACGCGCAGGTCGACCGCCTGCTGCGCGAGCTGGGCCTGGCCTTGCCCGGATACGTCGCCATCGAGCGTCATGCCTGGTGGAGGGGAGGCGCGGAGGGAGACGGCGAGGCTGCAAGAAGCCGCGCCTTTGGCATCGCAACCGAGGAACAGCCTGCGGCAGAGGCTTGGGTCGGCGAGGCTCGCCTCTGGCGAACTCGCGTGCGGCAGGCCGTCGGTGAAGCCATGGGGGCGGGGGATGCGCGTTCTGCCCTGCTGCGCGAGCTGTTGGGCGCGTCCCCTGATGCGGCGGCACACGACTGGCGTGGCCGGCTGGCGGCCTTCCTGCAGCGCTGGCACCGGGCGGAGGCGCACTACGGACGGCCCTCGCGCCGCGCCAGTGAGCCCTTCCTTTTGCCCGCGCTGCGGCCTGCCGCCGCGCATATCGTGCTGGCAGTGGACATCAGCGCCTCGATCGACGAGGCCCTGCTGCGCACCTTCTGGGCCGAGGTCCAGGGGCTGACGGGACAGATCCCGATGCGGCTGACCCTGCTCGCCGCCGACACTCGTCTCGCCCCGGGTGCCCCCTGGCGCTTTGCCGTAGGGGAGGTGCCGTCCTGGCCGACGCCGCACGGGCAGGGCGGCACCGACTTTCGGCCGGTGTTCGACTGGGTTGAGCGTAGCGGTGAGGATTTCGACGCGCTCGTCTACTTCACCGACGGCAAGGGCGACTACCCGGCCAGCCCGCCCGGCCTGCCGGTGCTGTGGGCAGTGGCGGGCCCGGTCACGCCACCGTTTGGCGAGGTGATCCGCCTGTGAGACCGGTCCGCGTCACCATCGCCGAGCCAGAACAGGCTCTGATCCGGCGCGTGCTCGACCAGCTGTGGCTGGAGCAGGGGCTGTCGCGCCACACCCTGAGCGCCTACGAGACGGACATCCGCCTGTTCGCCGCCTGGCTCGATAGGCAGGGACGCGGCCTGATGGGCGCTGACCGGGCGCTGATCATGCGCTTCCTTGCCGAGCGCCTGGCGGAGGGGCACCAGCCGCGCAGCACCGCTCGCCTGCTTTCGGCCCTGCGCCGCTTCTACGGCTGGCTTGCGGCGCATGGCGAGATCGGGCTTGACCCCACCCTCGATATTTCGCCGCCGCGTATCGGCCGTCCGCTGCCTAAGGCTCTGAGCGAGGCGGATGTCGAGGCCCTGCTTGCGGCACCGATGATCGATACCCACCTTGGCCTGCGCGATCGTGCCATGCTGGAAACCCTCTACGCCACCGGTCTGCGCGTATCGGAACTCGTCGGTCTTGCGCTCGGTCAGATCAGTTTGAGTGCGGGCGTGGTGCGGGTACTCGGCAAGGGGCGCAAGGAGCGGCTGGTGCCGCTCGGTGCCGAGGCGGTGCACTGGATCGAGCGGTATCTGGTCGAGGCTCGCCCCCTCCTGCTGGAGGGCTTGGGCGAGAGTGAGGCCTTGTTTGTCACCCGGCGCGGCGGACCGATGACGCGGCAGATGTTTTGGACACTGATCAAGCGTTATGCACGTGAGGCCGGCGTCGCTGCGCCGCTCTCGCCACACACTTTGCGCCATGCCTTTGCCACTCACCTGCTCAACCACGGTGCCGATTTGCGCGTGGTACAGATGCTGCTCGGCCACAGCGACCTCTCCACCACGCAGATTTACACCCACGTGGCACGGGCCCGCCTCAAGGCCCTGCATCAGGCCCATCATCCGCGTGGTTGAATGAGAAGGTGAAAATTGCCGCCAACGGGTATGCTGAGCACCTTGTTTTCGACCTTTTGGAGTACTTCATGAAACATTTCTCCCTTTTGGCCCTTGCGCTTGCCGTGAGCCTGCCCGCGCTGGCCGATCCCGCCGCCGAGGCTCTGGCCAAGAAGCTCAAGGAGACCATGCCCGGCCTGCCGCTGACTTCGGTCACCGCTACCCCGGTGTCCGGCATCTATGAGGTCGTGGCCGGCCCAGACGTGGTGTACATGACCGACGATGGGCGCTACATGTTCCAGGGCGTGCTGGTGGATTTCGAAAAGCGCAAGAACCTGACCGAAGAGCGCCGTGCCGGCATCCGGGTCGAGTTGCTCAAGCAGGTGAAGGATGAGGACACCATCATCTACGCCCCGCAGGGTGCGGCGAAATACACCATCACCGTATTTACCGATCCTAGCTGTCCCTACTGCCGCAAGCTGCATCAGGAAGTACCCGAGCTGAATAAGCAGGGCGTCAAGGTGCGCTACGTGCTCTATCCGCGGGCAGGGCTCGATTCGCCGATCGGTAAGTCGAGCATCGGTATCATGTGTGCCAAGGACCGCAAGGCCGAGCTGGACAAGTCGCTCGGTGGCCAGAGCGTCAGCCTTCCGGCCTGCGATAGGCATCCGCTAGCGCACATGATCGACCTCGGAACCCAGCTGGGCCTGGAGGGCACGCCGTTCATCGTCACCGAAGGCGGGCAGGTCATCCCAGGCTACCGTCCGGCGGCCGAACTGGTGAAAGTGCTGGAGCGGCTCAAGGCCGGGGGATGAGCCACGGCTGGCCTGTAGGAACACCTCCCGCCGCGTTCGAGTGTCGCTCCATGGATCCAAGAGCGGGCCTGTTTCAGCAGGGACCGCGGGGGAGCAGTGCCCCCGCTGCGATCGAACGCTGGATGTTCAGCCCGGGGGCGAGCATCCTACCTCGCTTCATCCGGGCTGATGGGCTGAGCCCAGGGAGGCGAACATGATCTGGTTGGCGTTCGGGCTTTGCGCGCTGGTGATCGGGGTAGCGGGTTACCAGTTGTCCCGCTACGGTGACCGGATCGCCGATCTGACCGGCCTCTCCCGCAGCTGGATCGGCCTCGTCCTGGTGGCTACTGCCACTTCGCTGCCCGAACTGTTCACCGGGGTGAGCGCCGTCGCTCTCGCCGATGTCCCCAACATTGCGGTGGGCAACATCCTCGGCGCCACGGTCATGAACCTGCTTCTGATCGTGCTGCTTGATTTCCTCCATCGCAAGGCACCGGTCTTCACCCTGGTCAGCCACGGCCACATCCTCGGCGCAGGGTTTGCGACCATGATGCTGGGGCTGGTCGGCTTCAATATCCTCCTCGCTCAGCAAGGGCCACAGCTCACCCTTGGTCATATCGGCATCTATACGCCGGTGATTGTGCTGCTCTACCTCGTTTCCCTGCGCGTTGTATTCCTCTATGAGAAGGGACACAACCACGCCGAACCCCAGCCTCCGGGGGATGGGGTCACCCTCCGTGGCGCTATCCTCCGGTTCATGCTTGCGGCGCTGGTGGTGGTGACGGCTGCCCTGGTCCTGCCTTTCCTTGCCGAGGATATGGCCCGCGAGATGGGCTGGGCGCGCGGCTTCGTCGGTACCCTATTCGTCGCCTTGGTCACCACCCTGCCCGAGATCGCGGTCACCGTCGCGGCCCTGCGGCTGGGATCGCTCGACCTTGCCATCGGCAACCTGTTCGGCAGCATCCTGTTCAACCTAGCCATCCTTGCCATCGATGACCTGTTCTTCCTCGAGGGGCCGCTGCTCTCGCATGTCGATCCGATGCATGCGGTCTCCGCCCTCTCCGCGGTGATGATGACCGGAGTGGCGATCGTCGGCCTGCTCTACCGCCCTGCGACGCGTCTGTTCAAGACGGTTGGCTGGGTCAGCCTGACCCTGTTCTCCCTCTACATGCTGAACGCCTATGTCATCTTCATCTATGCCCAGTGAGTGCATGCATCCCGCGGGGGGGAGGGGATATCTGCCACAGCCTTGCGAGGGAGGTGGTCTTGGCAGCGCTTCGGAGCGATGCCGATCACGCTCTGGATGAGGCGGAGGCAGCTGCGCGGCTGGCCCGCCATGGCGAGAATGTCCTCCCTAAGTCTCCCCATCGCGGCTTCCTGAGGTGCTTACTCGCCCAACTCAACAACCCCCTGATCTACGTCCTCTTTCTTGCCGCCCTGGTGACACTGTCCCTTGGGCATGTCACGGATACCGGTGTGATCGTGGGGGTGATCGTCATCAATGTTCTGCTGGGGGTGGGGCAGGAAGGCAAGGCCGAGCGTGCGCTGGAGTCCCTGCGCCAATTCCTCACCTTGCATGCCTAGGGAAGCTCTGATCTATTCAAAGCCGGTAACATACTGAGGTCATAGACTGCACTGCCACCATGAAGCCAACGACCTTCGCCTTGCTGGCTTTCGAACGGAAGAAGAAACGGACTCCCCGGGAGCGCTTTCTGGCCGAGATGGAGAAGGTCGTGCCTTGGGTAGCTTGGCCGTCATCGCTCCGCACGACTCGACGACGGGCCGGCGTTGGCCGTCCGCCGGTGCCGCTCTCGACGATTTCTGGGGCGTCTTGCTCAAGGCCAGCAAGCCGCACCTGCTGACCGAGGCGAACAAGCGTGTTATCCCCAAGATGGCCTCGATCCGCGCGCGGATGGAGCATGTCTTGCGCGTCATCAAGCGCCAGTTTGGCTACACGAAGGTGCGCTACTAGGGGATCGCGAA
>JARJMX020000138.1 GCA_029335925.2 Gammaproteobacteria bacterium | reverse complement strand
GAAGAAAGAGGCGAGCGGGATGCAGGATAACCAACCTTCGGGCACAGGGCCGCGAACATTACAGAATGGATGCCTGGTCGGCGTTTTGGGGTGGATTGGCCTGCCTTGCGCAAGGAGGAATCGTAGCCAGGGTTGCGTTGGCTCAGGCTGGTGTGCTCTTTCGAAGCTAACCTGCAAGCAAGGGCCCTCTCAAGACCGACCCAATGGCAGGTGCCCCCAGGCTGCAAGGTGGAGATATGAGCGACTTTCGTATTGAAAAAGACAGCATGGGCGAGCTCAAGGTCCCGGTCAACGCCCTGTGGGGCGCGCAAACGCAGCGCGCGGTGGAGAATTTTCACATCAGTGGGCGGCCGATGCCTCGCCCCTTCCTTCGAGCCCTTGGCCTGATCAAGGCGGCCTGCGCTAAGGTGAATGCCGAGCTTGGCCTGCTCGATCCCGTCCGCGCCGAGTCCATCCAGCGTGCCGCCTTGCAGGTCGCCGAAGGCCGCTTCGATGATCAGTTTCCCGTTGAGGTCTTTCAGACCGGTTCCGGGACTTCCAGCAATATGAATGCCAACGAGGTGATTGCTCGCTTAGCCTCGACCAGCGAGCATCCTGTGCATCCGAATGACCACGTTAACATGGGGCAGAGCTCCAATGACGTGATCCCCACCGCGATCCATGTTTCGGCTGTGCTGGAGATCCAGGAACGCCTACTGCCGGCCGTGGCCCACCTGCGTGCGGTCATCGAGCGCCGGGGCACGGCATGGCAGGACGTGGTCAAGACCGGTCGCACCCACCTGATGGATGCGATGCCAATCACCCTGGGCCAAGAGCTCTCCGGCTGGGCTGCCCAGCTTGCCGCAGCCGAAGCACGCTTGCGGGATACCCTTACCCGTCTGCGTACCCTGCCGCAGGGCGGCACCGCGGTGGGAACCGGGATCAACACCCCTGAGGATTTCGGTCCGAAAGTCGCCGAAGAACTCACTCGTCTGACCGGGATGACGTTCAAACCCATGGACAATCTGTTTATGGGTCTTGCGAGCCAGGATGCCGCGGTCGAGGCCAGTGGCCAGCTGCGCGCTCTTGCCGTGGTGCTGATGAAGATTGCCAACGATCTGCGCTGGATGAACTCCGGCCCGCTCGCGGGCCTGGCCGAGATTCGCCTGCCCGCCTTGCAACCCGGCTGTTCCATCATGCCTGGTAAGGTCAACCCGGTCATCCCCGAGGCGGTCATGATGGCCTGCGCGCGGGTCATGGGGCACGACACCGCCATCGGCATCGCCGGGGCGAGCGGCAACTTCCAGCTCAACGTTATGCTGCCGCTCATTGCCGATAGCCTGCTTGATCAGATCAACCTCATGACCAACGCCTGCCGCGCCCTCGCTGACAAAGCCATCGCCGACATGGAGCTCAATCGGCCACAGCTGGAGGCGGCACTGGCGCGCAATCCCATCCTGGTCACCGCTCTCAACCCCATCATCGGTTACGAGAAGGGTGCGGCTATTGCCAAGCGTGCCTATACCGAAGGGCGCACCTTGCTTGAAGTGGCAAAAGAAGAAACCGATCTGGACGAAGAGACCCTGCGCCGTCTGCTCGATCCGGCCATCTTGGCGCAAGGCGGCATTCAGGCCGGGATGAGTGGGGCAGGGGGCTGAGGTCCTTCTGCCAATTTTCCCCCCTTGTTGAAAATGTTCCGTTAGATCTTGGCGAGCATTCCGCACGCGAGATCCGCCATGCGCTCCACCCCGCCACCGGGGCCGAGTTTTTCTTTCACTTCGGCCAGATCCTTGCGCATGCGCTCGGCGTAGTCGGCATCTTCCAGTATGCGCTGGATTTCAGCAGCCAAGGTTTCGGGCTTGGCCGCGCCTTGAACAAACTCGGGCACGATCCGGCGTCCGGCGACGATATTGGCAAGACCAATATCCGGGATGCGAATGAGGGGTTTGAGCATGGCGTAGGTCAGCGGGTTGACCTTATAGAGGATGGCCATGGGCACTTGCATCAGCGCGACTTCCAGGGTGGCGGTGCCGGAGGCGACCATGACGGCGTCGCAGCAGGCGAGGACATCGTAGCTGCGTTCGGGTATGACGGTCACCCTCACCTTGGCTGCCGCAAGGTGAGGCTCAAGCAAGTCGTTCGCGATGCTGCTGGCACGCGGGAGGATGAATTGCACCGCAGGATGTTGGGCGGCGATTAAGGCAGCTGCCTGAAGCATGATAGGCAGAAGGCGCTCGATTTCGGCCTTGCGGCTGCCGGGCAAAAGGCCCACTACGGGCTGGTCGGGCGCAAGCCCAAACTCGGCCATAAGTACCTCACGCGGGGCGCTCGCTTGAACTCTGCCGGCCAGCGGGTGGCCGACATAGCTCACCGGGATGTTCTCGGCCTCGTAAAAGGCGGTCTCGAAGGGAAAGATCACGGCCATCATGTCAATAGCCGCGCCGTACGTTTTTACCCGGCCCGGTCGCCAGGCCCAGACCTGCGGGCTGACATAGAACAACACCTTGATGCCGCATGCCTTGGCATGGCGGGCCAGCTTGAGGTTGAACTCCTTGTAATCCACGCAGATCAGCAAGTCCGGACGCTGCTTGCACGCCGTCTTCTGCATGGTGGTCAGGGCCCGCCGAAGGTCGCCATAGTGGCGGAGGACTTCGCCCAGCCCGACCACGCCAAGGCCGGAGGAATCGACGATCAGCTCGATCCCCGCTTCACGCATGGCCGCCCCACCCATGCCGATGGCGTGAAGATGTGGTATGCGCTCCCGCATGGCGCGGAACACGGCGGCAGCGTGCTTATCGCCCGAGGCCTCCCCAGCGGAGAACATCACCACCGGGGGGCGTGCGTCAGCCAACGGCGCGGCGGATAACGGCGCAGATGCGGTCAATGCTGGCATCCGGCAGCTCCGGGTAGATCGGCAGGCTCAGGCAGCGGCGGGCGACATCTTCCGCCACCGGCAGGCAGAGGCCAGGATAGTCTGCCTTGAACACGTTCTGTTGGTGCAGGGGGATGGGGTAGTAGATGGCGCTGGCGATGCCTTCCGCCTCCAGGGCCTGCTGGATGGCCTCGCGGCGGTCGGTGAGCAGGGTGTACTGGTGAAAGACGTGGGTACCAAGGCCATCCTCAAACGGGGTAGTCAGCGGCAGTCCGGCCAGCCCGGCGTTGTAGCGGTGCGCAACCCGGCGGCGTTCGCGGTTGTAGGTGTCGATGTGCGGCAGTTTGGCGCGCAGGATGACGGCCTGCATCTCGTCCAATCGGCTATTATAGCCGATGATGTCATGGTAATAGCGCACCTTGCTGCCGTGGTTACGCAGCATGCGCACTTTTTCGGCGATGGCGTTTGAGTTGGTGGTGATCATGCCGCCGTCGCCGAAGCAGCCGAGATTCTTGCTTGGAAAGAAGCTGAACGCCCCCGCATCACCCAGACTGCCGGTCATCCGGCCTTGGAAGTCCGCGCCGAACGATTGGGCGCAGTCCTCGATGATCTTCAGTCCATACTTGATCGCCAGCGCGCGGATGGCCGCCATGTCCGCCGGTTGACCAAAGATGTGCACTGGGAGGATGGCACGGGTTTTCGGGGTGATGGCCGCCTCGATCAAGTCAGGATCAAGGTTGAAGGTGCGCGGGTCGATATCGACGAACACCGGGCGTGCCCCGACATAGCGGATGGCTTCCGCAGTGGCAATGAAAGTAAAGGGCGAGGTGATGACCTCATCGCCTTCCCCGATGCCGACGGCGAGCAGGGCCAGATGCAGGGCATCGGTGCCGTTGGCAACGCCGATGGCATGCCTAACACCGAGGTAAGCGGCTGCTTCCTCCTCGAAGGCGTGCACGTTGGAACCGAGGATGAACTGGGTGGATTGCAGGGTGGCGGCCAGACCGGCGTCGATCTCCGCTTGCAAAGCGCGGTACTGGGCGGAAAGGTCGACCATCGGGATTGTCATGGGGGATTCTCTGTGGGCTGAAAGGGTCAGGCGGAACGGAGGAGGGCGCTGATTTCCGCGGCAGCAGCGAGTGCACGGCGACCGGCTTCGCCGGGCACGCGCGGGTGGCGACCGGTCAGGACGCATTCGACGAAGTGCTGGATCTCAGCCAACAAAGCATCGCTGTTCTCAAAGCGGGCTTCCTCGGAGAGAATCTCGGGTACACCGGGGAACATTTCGCCTAAGCCACGGCGGTGGGTGGCCAGCACGCGATTCTGGAAGTCGACCGACAGGTAGGCGTCCTTCTGGAAGAGGCGCATCTTACGTTCACTCTTAAGGCTGATGCGGCTGGCGGTGACGTTGGCCACACAGC
This sequence comes from Gammaproteobacteria bacterium, assembly GCA_029335925.2. Lineage (GTDB taxonomy): Bacteria > Pseudomonadota > Gammaproteobacteria > Halothiobacillales > Halothiobacillaceae > Thiofaba. The sequence goes on along the minus strand of JARJMX020000138.1, from coordinate 1,619 downwards.
CGTTGGCGAAGGTCAGGCGAGCATTGGCGATATCGGTGTCGCCGGTCAGCACGGCCGCGCCGCTGGCCTCGATATGGGTGATGGGGCTATCGACGATGTCGAGGATGATGTCAATGTCATGGATCATCAAATCCAGCACCACACTCACATCCGTAGCACGCGGCTTGAAGGGGGCTAGGCGGGTGGATTCGATGAAACGCGGCTGATCCAGTATGCCTTCCAGGGCGAGGATGGCAGGGTTGAAGCGTTCCAGGTGGCCCACCATGAGCACGCGGTGGTGTTCACGCGCGAGCTCGATCAGTGCGTCGGCCTCCTCCACCGTCGTGGTGATGGGTTTTTCGACCAGCACGTGACTGCCCGCGGCGAGAAAGTCACGCGCCACCTGAAAATGCAGGCTGGTCGGCACGGCGATGCTGACAGCATCCACCTTGCCCAGAATCTCGCGGTAATCGGTCAGGCCCTGGCAGTTGTGCCTGGAGGCGATGCTTGCAGAGGTCTCGGGGTTGGCGTCCACCACGGCCACAAGCTCGCACTCGGGGAGTTGGGCGTATTTGTCGGCATGGAATTGACCAAGGTAGCCGGTGCCGATCACCGCACAGCGAAGCTTGCTCATCCGTTACCCTAGCTCTTAGCTCTTCCCCTTGGGGACGGGGAATACTCACCGGCCCGTGCAAGGTTTGGTTTGAAGAAAGCTTGGATTATAGGTGTTTTGTCATGCCCGCTGAATCGTATCCCCTGTTCGATCCCCCGACCGTGGAGCCGGTGGCCCATGTGGCCGGAGTGGACGAGGCGGGCCGCGGCCCTCTGGCCGGGGCGGTCTATGCCGCGGCGGTCATCCTGGATCCTGCGCGGCCTATCGAGGGGCTGAACGACTCCAAGAGGCTCACCGCCCGGCGGCGGGAGGCCCTGTTCGAACTCATCCAGGCGCAGTCGCTGGCTTGGTGCATCGCCTCCGCGAGTGTGTAGGAGATCGATCGTCTCAACATCCTCCAGGCCAGCTTCCTCGCCATGCAGCGCGCAGTGGCGGGGCTTGCTCTCGCTCCTGCCCAAGTGTTGGTGGATGGCAAGCTCGCCCCGAGCCTTCCTTTTCCGGTCCAGGCCATCGTCGGCGGGGATGCGCTGGAGCCTGCCATCAGTGCGGCCTCCATCCTCGCCAAGGTGGCGCGCGATCATTCCATGCTGGAGCTGCATGCGCGTTATCCGCAATACGGTTTTGTCAAGCATAAGGGTTATCCGACGGCGGAACATCTCGCCGCGCTCGCCGAGCATGGCCCCTGCCCCGAGCATCGGGTGAGCTTCGGCCCGGTTAAGCGCCTGCTGGTGGGATGAGCGGCCAGGTGGCTTGGGTCAGCACGGTCGTTGTACCGGCATCGTCAATGCGTTCCAAGCGCAGCCCCTCGGGGGTTGTGCTTAGAAGCACCGCGCTATCCTCCCAGTCGCCCAGCACGGCACGCAGCCGTCCATCCTCGTGATGGATCGCCGGACGATGGGTATGGCCATGGATAAGGACGTTCACGCCAAGACGATGCATGAAGGCGATGACCGCTCCCGGAGTGACATCCATGATGTCCGCGGCCTTGTGGCCTGTCGCCTTCCCGCTGCGCTCGCGCAGCCGGAAG
>JARJMX020000206.1 GCA_029335925.2 Gammaproteobacteria bacterium | reverse complement strand
GGGTAAGGGCGGGATGCCAAGGGACGATGCGGATGCGATAGACCTGCAGCCCGGCGAGCGAGGGTTGGATTTCCAGCGTGTAGAGTTGGCGCCCTTGCTCGTCCTGACCATTGGCCTCGAGAAAGTAGTGTGCATCCAGCGCGAAGCGCCCGTTATGGCTTAACCGACCAAACTGGCATTCTACTCGTACATCTTGGGCGGATAGTCCATCCAGATCAACTGCCACCTTGATCTCAAGCGCTTGTCCGTGACGCAAGTGGGAAGGGGCGAGATCCACGCGCTCAGCGCGGATCTTCGGCCACGTCATGAGGATGCGGGCCTTCCATTCGGCCAATTCGCGCGCCAGGCGCCCCCCTTCTGCATGGAAGGCCTTATGGTTGCGCAGGGCGGTCAGGTAGAACCCGCGGGTGTAGTCGAGCACCATACGCTCGCTGTTGAAGCGGGCCAGGATGCTACGCATTGAGGCCTTCGACATTGCGACCCAGCGGCTGGAAAAGCTGCCTTTGTCGCGGTGGTAGTAGAGAGGTACAACCTCCTTGCGCAGTATCTCCATCAAATCATGAGCCTCCTGGCTGTTGCGATATTCAGGGCTGTATTCCGGATCGTGGGGGATGATGGCCCAGCCGTTGTCCCCCTCAAAGCCTTCACCCCACCAGCCGTCCAGCACGCTCAGGTTGATCACGCCGTTCATGCCGGCCTTCTGGCCGGAGGTACCGCTGGCCTCCAGCGGGTATTCTGGGGTATTGAGCCAGACGTCCACACCGGTCACCAGTTTGCGGGCGAGCGCCATGTCGTAGCCCTCCAGCAGGAGGATGCGGCCAAGGAATTCCGGGCGGTGGGCTATCTCCCAGATTTTCTGGATCATCGCTTGGGCAGGTTCATCGGCCGGGTGGGCCTTGCCGGCGAAGATGAATACCACCGGCCGCTCATCGTCATTGACCAGCTGCGCCAGCTGCTCCAGGTCGTTGAACAGCAGGGTGGCGCGCTTATAGGTGGCGAAACGGCGGGCAAAGCCGATCACCAGCACGTCCCGGTCCTGCTGGGTGATGACGCTCAGCGACTTGCGGATCACGGCCTCGCTGCTGCCGTTGCGGCGGTGCTGGTCGCGAATACGCTGGGCTATGTCGTCCAGCATTTCCCGCTTCAGCGACTGGCGCAGGCTCCAGAAGCGGTGGTCGGGGATTTGATCCAGCACCTTGTGCCAGAAGTCCCGGTCGCACAGGTGGAGGTGCCAGTCACGCTGGTGCTGGTCGAGGAGGTTGGCCCACTCGCGGGCGAGAAAGGTACCGACATGCACGCCATTGGTGACATAGCGAATAGGGTTTTCCTCCGGATCAATTTGTGGCCAGAGTTCACGCGCCATCTTCGCGGCAACACCGCGATGGATGCGACTGACCCCATTGTGTTGGCGTGAGCCGCGCAAGGCGAGGGTGGTCATATTGAAGCTGGATGGATTGGGGTGGGTATCTGTGTTGCCCAGATCCATGAAGCGATCAAAATCCAGGCCCATCTCATGGGCGAGATCGCGGAAGTAATACTCCATCAGCCCCCGGTCGAAGATGTCATGTCCGGCGGGGACAGGGGTATGGGTGGTAAAGACCGTATTGCAGGCCGTCAACTCAAATGCGGTGGCAAAATCCATCCCCTGGGTGATGTATTCACGGCAACGTTCGAGGATCAGAAAGGCAGGGTGGCCTTCATTGACATGCCAGACCTTCGGGTGCAGGCCAAGGGCGCGCAGGGCCCGCACTCCGCCCATCCCCAGCAGGATTTCCTGCTGGATACGCGTTGTGCGATCGGCATCGTAGAGGCGGTAAGTGATGGCACGATCTTGGGGGCTGTTTTGCGCAAGATCGGTGTCCAGCAGGATCAGTCGCACCCGCCCGACATGCGCTTGCCACAGCTTGATCGCGATCTGACGCCCTGGCAGGGGGAGCCAGAACACTTGTTCCTTGCCCGTCTCATCAAGAACTGGGCTGATCGGCAGGTCGTCGAAATTGACCGGAAGAAACGCTTCGACTTGCCGCCCTTGGGCATCAATGGTCTGGGTAAAATAGCCCACCCGGTAAAGCAGGCCGACCGCGATAAAGGGTAGCCCAAGGTCGCTCGCGGCTTTGCAATGATCGCCCGCAAGAATGCCAAGCCCCCCCGAATAGATGGGAAAGCTCTCATGGAAACCGTACTCCGCGCAGAAGTAGGCGATCAAGTCTTCATGCGGGTCGAGATGCGCGGCGATTTCAGGATGGGACGGAGCGCTCAGATAGCGCTCGAACTGGGCGCGGGTCTCCTCTAGGTCGAACATATAGGTCGGGTCGGCCAGTGCCGCATCCACGCGCTCCTGGGCCACCCGGCGCAGGAAGATCTTCGGATTGTGGCCGCAGGCCTCCCACAGTTCAGCATCCATGCGGTAGAACAGGCCGCGCACCTTCCGGCTCCAGCTATAGTAAAGATTGTTGGCGAAGTCATAGAGACAGGTCAGGGCGGGGGGGATGTTGGGTTGAACTTCAAGAGAGTAGAGTGAGCCGGGCATGGGGTGGATCCTGTGCAATGCGTCCGTTACGAGATCATGGCGCAAAATCGTGACG
>JARJMX020000123.1 GCA_029335925.2 Gammaproteobacteria bacterium | reverse complement strand
GTACTGAAGGAGACTTCCGATTGGATGCGTATCAGCCCTCAAGGTTCGCGTCGGGGGCAGAGGAAGAGGAGATGGAAATGAATGTATGAGCTTAAACCTCGAGCTTGCTGCCCCCTCAGGTCCTGTTTTCCGATACTGGCAGCGCATTCGAAGCCGAGTTTGCCAAACGCCTCGATCAAATCTCCCCGCTATCCTTTCTCCTTAAGCATCAACCCAAGTGCCGAAGGTACTGGACGCATACACTGGCTTGTCATTGCCGGGGGGATGGCCGAAAATCCTCAGCTTTCATCAGGCTTCGACCCTGCGGTTCACTATCCCCTTCATGTCCATCATTGCCCTTGGCCTCAACCATCGCACTGCGCCTATCGAAGTGCGCGAGCGGATGGCTTTCGCGCCGGAGCGACTGAAGGATGCCCTGCGCGAGATGTTGAGCCTGCCCAAGGTGCGCGAGGGGGCGATCGTCTCTACCTGCAACCGCACGGAGGTCTACGCCGCAGTGGCCGAGAAGGGCGAGGATGAACTGTTGCGTTGGTTCCCGAATGCGCACGGCTTGAGCGTGGAGGAGATACGTCCTTATCTCTACTTGCACGAGGAAGCCGAGGCTATCCGCCACCTGTTGCGGGTTTCCTGCGGGTTGGATTCGCTGGTGCTTGGCGAGCCCCAGATTCTTGGTCAGATGAAGAAGGCCTATGCCCAGGCCGGCGAGGCGCAGGCCGTGGGGCCGGTGCTCAACCGCTTGTTTCAGCACGCCTTTGCGGTGGCCAAGCAGGTGCGCACCGACACCGCCATCGGTGTGAGTCCCATCTCGGTGGCCTTCGCTGCCGTCAGCCTTGCGCGCCAGATCTTTGGTGACTTCGGCAGCAAGACCGCACTCTTGATCGGCGCGGGGGAGACCATTGAGCTCGCCGCTCGTCACCTGCACGGCAACGGCATCGGCCGCATGATCGTCGCCAACCGCACCTTCGAGCGTGCCCACGCCCTGGCTGAGCTGTTCGGAGGATTCGCCATCGCCCTGCACGAGCTGGGCGATCACCTGCACGAGGCCGATATGGTCATCACCGCCACTGCCAGCCAGCTGCCCATCCTGGGCAAGGGCGCGGTGGAACGTGCCTTGAAGCGGCGCAAGCGTCGCCCCATGTTCATGGTCGACATCGCCGTGCCGCGCGATATCGAGCCGGAGGTGGGCGACCTGGAGGATGTCTACCTCTATACCGTCGACGACCTGGAGCAGGTCATTGATGAGAACCGTCGCTCTCGCGAGGAGGCAGCGCAGCAAGCCGAGGAAATCATCGACGCGCAGGTCAGGCATTTCCTCGACTGGCTGCACATGCAGGGCAGCGCTGAAATTATCCGTCAGCTACGCAGTCATGCTGAGCGGGTGCGGGAAGAGATGCTCGCGCGTGCCCTGCGCGATCTGGCCCACGGAGATGCAGCCGAGGAGGTCGTGCGCCATCTCGCCCATGCCCTGACCAACAAGCTGCTGCATGCACCAACCGTGGCGCTGCGCGAGGCCTGCCAAACGGGGCGGGTCGATATCGTCGAGGCCGCTCGCCTGCTGTTCGATCTACCGCGTGATTAGTCCCCATCCTTCCCGGAAGATGATAGCGGGGCCCTGCGCCTGCGATAACTCCTCTTATAAGCCATGCATCCATCCATCTACGACCGCCTTGAACAGCTCGCCTCCCGCTTCGACGAGGTCACGGTCCTGCTCGCTGATCCTAAGGTGATTGGCGACAATCAACGCTTCCGCGACCTGTCGCGCGAGTATGCCCAGCTCGAACCCCTTGTCCGCAGCCTACGTGATTACCGCGACGTGGAGGCCGGGCTTGCTGCAGCTCGCGAGATGGCCGTTGGAGAGGATGCCGAACTGCGTGTCATGGCCGAGGAGGAAATCGCCATGCTTGAGGCCCGCCGTCAGGAACTTGAGCTTGCCCTGCAAAAGCACCTGCTGCCGAAGGACCCCTACGACGATCACAACCTCTTCCTCGAGGTGCGCCCGGGCACCGGTGGGGATGAGGCCGCGATCTTCGCCGGGGATCTTTTGCGTATGTACGTGCGTTATGCCGAGCGGCAGGGCTGGCTGGTGGAGATTTTGAGCGAGAGCCCAGGGGAGCATGGCGGCTACAAAGAGGTGATTGCCCGCATCCAGGGGAAGGGGGCCTATTCGCGGCTCAAGTTTGAGTCGGGAGCCCATCGCGTGCAGCGCGTGCCGGAAACGGAAGCGCAGGGGCGCATCCACACTTCCGCGGCCACCGTCGCCATCCTGCCGGAGCTGGACGAGGCGGAGTCGATCGACATCAACCCCGCTGATCTCAAGATTGATACCTTCCGCGCCTCCGGGGCAGGGGGCCAGCACGTCAACAAAACCGAGTCTGCCATCCGCATTACCCACTTGCCCACCGGCATCGTGGTCGAATGCCAGGACGAACGCTCCCAGCACAAGAACCGCGCCCGCGCCATGAGCCTGCTCAAAGCGAAGCTGGATGACATCGAGCGCAGCCAGCGGCAGAGCGCTCAGGCGGCCGAGCGCAAGCGGCTGGTCGGCTCGGGCGACCGCTCCGAGCGTATCCGCACCTACAACTTTCCGCAGGGCAGGGTGACCGATCACCGTATCAACCTCACCCTTTACCGCCTGGATGATATTCTGCAGGGCGACCTCGATCCGCTCCTCGAGCCCCTGATGCAGGCGCACCAGGCCGAGCTTTTGGCCGAGCTTGCACAGGATACGGGACTTGGCTGAGTCGGCGGTGACGATCGCAAAAGCCCTACGGTATGCCCGTGAGCGCCTGGCGGGCGGCGACAGTCCGCGCGCCGATGCCGAGATCCTGCTCGCCCATGTCCTGGGCCGCTCACGCAGTTACCTTGTGGCCTGGCCCGAGCAGCCGCTGGTCCCAGAGGCATGGGCGGCCTTCCAGCGGCTGGTGGCGCGCCGGGCCGAAGGGATGCCCGTCGCCTATCTGACCGGTAAGCGCGCCTTTTTCGGCTTGGAGCTTGCAGTCACGGATGCCGTGCTGATCCCCCGCCCAGAGACCGAGCTGCTGGTGGAGGCCGCTCTCGAGCGGTTGCCACACGGTCCCTGTACCCTGGCCGATCGTGGCACCGGCAGCGGAGCGATT
>JARJMX020000122.1 GCA_029335925.2 Gammaproteobacteria bacterium | reverse complement strand
TCCCACCGGTTACCTGCACATCGGCGGTGCACGCACCGCTCTGTTCTCTTACCTGTATGCAAGTCGTCACGGTGGCGATTTCATTCTGCTCATAGAGGATACCGATCTTGAACGTTCGACTCCCGAGTCGGTCAATGCCATCCTCGAGGGCATGGCATGGCTTGGCCTTGAATATGACGAAGGGCCGTTTTACCAGACCCAGCGTTTTGAGCGCTACAAGGAGGTTATCCAGCAGCTTTTGGCGAGTGGCCACGCCTACTACTGTTACATGTCGCGTGAGGAACTCGATGCCCTGCGAGAGGCGCAGCTCGCTCGTGGTGAGAAACCGCGCTACGATAACCGTTGGCGTCCGGAGCCTGGCAAGGTGCTGCCCGAGCCGCCAGAGGGTGTGCAGCCCGTGGTGCGCTTTAAAAACCCACTTACTGGTGAGGTGGTGATCGAGTATATGGTGCGCGGGCGCGTGGTCTTCCGTAACGAAGAACTGGATGATCTGATTATTGCCCGCTCGGATGGCACCCCCACCTACAATCTGACCGTGGTGGTCGATGACTATGACATGGGCATCACCCATGTCATACGCGGCGACGACCATCTCAACAACACCCCCCGCCAGATCAATATCTTCCGCGCCATGGGCGCCGAGCCGCCGGTGTATGCCCACTTGCCGATGATCCTTGGTCCCGACGGCACCAAGCTCTCCAAGCGTCACGGTGCGGTGAGCGTGATGCAGTATCACGAGGAAGGCTATCTGCCCGAGGCTCTGCTCAACTACCTGGTGCGTCTTGGCTGGTCGCATGGTGATCAGGAGGTGTTCAGCCGCGAGGAGATGATCCGCCTGTTCGACGTGGCGGATGTCAACCAGTCTGCCTCGGCGATCAACCCGGACAAGCTCTTGTGGCTCAACCAGTACTACCTCAAGACCAGCGATCCATCGCATGTGGCCCGCTACTTGAGCTGGCATCTGGGCAACCTTGGGGTTGATCCTGCAGAGGGTCCGGCGCTGGAGGAGGTGGTTGTCGCCTTGCGTGAACGCTCGCGCACCCTGGTCGAAATGGCTCAGCAGGCTGCGTGCTACTTCCGTGATGAACTTGGTTACGACGAAGAGGCTGCAGCCAAGCATCTGACAGCTGCGGCTGGGCCTATCCTGCGTGCTGTGGTCGAGGCTCTGGAGCAGGTGCAGGACTGGCGGGCGCCGGTGCTTGATGCCCTGATCAAGGACTTGGTCAAGGCGCTCGGCATCAAGCTCCCCCAACTTGCCCAGCCGCTACGGGTGGCTCTGACCGGCTCCACGGCTTCGCCGTCGATCGACACCACGCTCGCTCTGGTTGGCCGTGAGCGCAGCCTCGTCCGCTTGCAGAAGGCCATTTCCTTCATCGAGGCGTCAAAATCGGCTTGACGCTGCGGGGGTGGGTGCGTAAGATGCGCACCCATCCCAACGCTGTGGGGCTATAGCTCAGCTGGGAGAGCGCTTGCATGGCATGCAAGAGGTCGACGGTTCGATCCCGTCTAGCTCCACCATCCAATTTACCGTTTTCGGGGCTATAGCTCAGCTGGGAGAGCGCTTGCATGGCATGCAAGAGGTCGACGGTTCGATCCCGTCTAGCTCCACCAAACAAGGAAAGGCCCGAATGCTTGCATTCGGGCCTTTTTGTTTCCAGTCTTCCCCATTTCGACCTTCAATGGCAGGCTGGCGGAATTTCAAACAGGAACGAACCATGAAACGCGCATTCAAGATCATGCTCGTGCTCGGCATCATCCTTACCCTCGTCGGGGTAGGGGTCGGCTTCACGGCTATGTTTATCGATTCCGAGAGCAGCCTAGCGGTCTACTTCATTGGCATCGTGCCACTTGGTTTCCTGATGACTTTTGCCGCCCTGACCGGCTGGATCCTGGCCGGGGGCAAGTAGTTCCCCGCGGGTCAGGCAGAGCCGAGGGTCCGGCCGGTGGGCGTGGCTTCCCGCTGGCCATTCGGGCCGTAGAGGGGCGGTTGCGCTGGCAGGACGTCAAGCAGGCTAAGGCTCGCATGGATGCTGGCTGAAGCCTTGTGAAGGACTTGGCTGTGCTTGCGGTTGTTGAGGGCGACCTGGGGCAGTCTTTCCCGGATGGATTCCCACAGCGGCGCGAGATCGGGGGACGGGCAAGAGCCCAGCGCATCGTTCATCTGGTTGGGGCCGAATCCGAGCAAGGTCAGGGCCTTGGTCCTGAGCGTCTCGGCCTCGAGCAGGTGGTCAAGCTGCTGGCTGTAATGCTGCAGCAGCTCCGGGGAAAGGGTGTTGCGGGGGAGCGAATCGTCAAGCCTTTCCTGAAGCTCGGCAAGTTGTTCAAGCCCGGCATGCAGTTCCTCCAGCGCCGAGCGCAGGAAGGTGCATGGCGATGGCGATGCGGATTCCGTCATCACGCCTTGCCGAGGGATAACTCGAGCTCGATGAAGCGGTTCGCGATGCGCTGGGGATCAATGGAGTAGCGCCCTTCGGCGATTAACTCCTTGATGCGCTCCACCTTGGCGCTGTCGAAGGCAGGCATGGCGGCCATCTCACGGCTCGCCACCGCGATCTGGTTGCTCGTTTCGGTCAGGGTGATGCTGTCCGCAGCCGCTTCGCCACTCGGCTTGCTCTGGCCCGCGGCTGAACCTGCGCGACTCCACTCGCTGACGGATGTTTCCAGCGGACGGGGGCGGCCTGTCAGATTGTCGATACTGGTCATGTGGATTCTCCCCGGGCGTTGTGCCTCTTTGGTAAGCAGTATATCGGAAGCTGCCGCGGAAACTTTAGCCGTTGCGAACATATGCCGTGACGAGCCGAGTTGAAAAAGGCGCGACGCCCTTTTGCAACATCCTGATTAGGGGCAGAGGCAACATCGTCGGCAGCGATGCATCAAAACATGATCTCCACTTCGCCAGCACCGCTGATGATGGCTTCGACGACGCGTCCGGAACTGAGGTTCCGCACCGGGATGCGATCCCCCAGCCCCCCGCCGCGCATGGCCTCGCCCATCATAATGACTTCGAAGGCCCTAGGGCGGGCGACGATGCGCACCTTGTCGCCCTTGTTGACCAGGGTTGGAGCCTGTAGATTGGAGGCGCTCAGGATCTCTCCGCTGCCCAGCGGCCGCTTGGCGATCATGCCGGCCAGGGCGTGGGGATCGGTGAAGAATCCGTCTGTTAAGCGTGTGACGTCCCTCTCTTGGAGCTCGACATCAGCGAGGTTGACTGGGCTTCCCTTGGGCAGGGGGCGGTTTGTGATGACCACCGGGCGGAAGACTTTGATCCGGGCCGAGACATAGATCTTCCACGGGCTGCTACCTTCGCAGCGCACGCCCACGGTGAGTGCCCCGCTGCCACGCTGGCTGCCGGGGGAAAAGGCCTGCAGTGGCTTGTCGCATTCGGCAAGGCGCAGCCTAGGGTCGAGGGGATTGATTTCGACCTCCCGGCGCATGCCTGGGCGGGGAGGCAGGGATTCGTCGATAAATTGGCGGACGGTGGCGTTGATGTCGTCGAGCGAATGGGC
>JARJMX020000109.1 GCA_029335925.2 Gammaproteobacteria bacterium | reverse complement strand
GGGTGGGCTAAGGCCCACGCTACCAAACCAACAACAACAGAGGCCGCAAGAGTAACACCTTGCGACCTCTTTATTCTGATCTCAGCCAGGCACCGTCGCTTGCGGATCATTCTCTGCCACGTGGTAGTGCGGGTTTTCGGCAATCTTCACCTCGAACAGCGGGCCGATCAGGCGGTAAACCTTGCTACCGTTCGGCAGGGTCTCGGTCTCCGCTCCACGCCTTTGTGCCATCCCCGCCGCTCACCTTCTGGGCAAGCAGGATCACGATGACTAGCCCGTTCGCGAAGCCGACGGCGATCTGGATCACGCCCATTAATAAATACCACCGCGAAGAAAAAGGGCGGGGGGCAACTCGATGGAGGTGGCCAAACGGGCCTGAAACGGGTACACAGTAAGCGTGGATCATCGCTCATTCATGACGCCAGGGAATTGCCGTGATCGAACCCACTGATTTTCTCAAGATGACGGTCAGCCTGCTCGCGATCGTTGAGCCCTTCGGCATCGTGCCGTTCTTCCTTGCCGTAACCCAGGGCTGGCCCCGACAGCGATGTCTTGCGGCCGCCCGCACCACCGCGCTTACGGTGCTGATCGTGCTGGTGATGACGGTTCTGGTCGGCGAGATGCTGCTGGGTGTGTTCGGCATCAGCCTGGCTTCGTTCGCCGTGGGGGGCGGCTTGATCCTGCTGATGTTGGCGCTTTCCATGCTGCGTGCGCAGGAAGTCGGCCTGCGCCAAACTCCGGAAGAAGCCGTGGAGACGCCCGAACGGAATGCCGCGGCTGTGGTTCCCCTGGGCGTGCCGCTGCTGGCGGGGCCGGGGGCCATCAGCAACGTTATCATCCAGTCCCACCAGTACGGCGGGGGGATGGATGTGCAGTTCGCCATCGTGCTGGCGATCGCCATTGTGGCGCTGATCGTGGGGATCGTGTTCAGCTTCGCGGGATTCATCGCCGACCGGCTCGGCACCGTCGGCGTCAACTTGGTCACTCGGCTGATGGGACTCATCCTCGCTGCCTTGGCTGTGGAAATGATGGCCAATGGGCTGGTCGAGCTGTTCCCGGGGCTTGCGCACTGATCGTGTGCGGTGTATTTCGTGCACATTTGCATGAAAACGTCGCATCCTCCTTTGGGCTCTCTGGTCCAGGAGCTTCCCAATCCGTCCTCAGAGCCGAGGGAAGGCGTGGTGGGTCTGATGCTCCATGTCGCGCACTTACTTCTTTCCTGACAGCTCATTGGATGTGTTACGACCTGCTATGATTCTTAATACTCAGGGTTGTGCGGCTTGAGATGGTTCTATGAAAGGCATGCTCTCCATCTTGGCGCTTGGAATTTGCGCCACATGGTCTGGCATCGCAGCGGCGGACATCTATGCCTACACGGACGCCAACGGTGTGCGGCACATCACCAACGTGCCGCCGCCGGGCGACTCGCGTTACCAGCTGATCTACAAGAGCCGTTATACCAAGCCAAAGGGCTGGGTGGATTCCCCCTCTGCCGCCTACTGGCGGCTCAACCCGTCGGCCTTTGATGACCTGATCCGTAGCACCGCCAGCCAACACGGCATCGATCCCTCCTTGGTGCGTGCGGTGATGCATGCCGAGAGCGGTTTCAACCCGCAGGCGGTCTCGCCCAAGGGAGCGGTTGGGTTGATGCAGCTCATGCCCGCCACAGCCTCTCGCTTTGGCGTGAGCAATATCTACGATCCGCTTGAAAATGTCCGCGGGGGGGTGGCCTACCTGCGCTTTCTGCTTGATCTATTCAATGGCGATGTCCGTCTGGCTGTTGCCGCCTATAATGCCGGAGAAGAGGCAGTAAAGAAATTTGGTGGTATTCCACCCTATGACGAAACCATCACCTACGTAGCCCGCGTGATGAATCTGCATGGTCGCTATCGTGCCCAGCCCTGATCTTGAGGACATTCAGGCCGAACTTGCCTCCTTCCTCGCCAGCCGACGCACATTAGTGCTTGGCACCTTGAACGAAGATGGGCGTGTGGAATTGAGCGTGGCCCCCTTCGTGCCGCATGGCGATGGTTTCGCCGTCTTCCTTAGCGAGCTTGCCCCACATACAGCCAACCTTGGACGTACACAGCTTGCCCAAGTGTTGCTGCTTGAGGATGAAGCTCAAGTGCGTCAACCGTTTGCACGTACCCGGGTGAGTTTTGACTGCCGTGCCGAGAGACTCGACCGGGAGAGTGCCCAAGGCAGGGCCGTGTTGCAGGTCATGGAAGCATCCTTTGGCGGCATTGTACCGCTGCTCTTTAGCTTGCCGGATTTCCACCTTTTCCTGCTCACCCCGGGCGCAGGGCGCTTTGTCGCAGGCTTTGGACGCGCGTTCCGCTTGGAGGGGCTGCGAGTGGTTGAGCATTTGGGACGGTGAGCTGCCCTAGGGAAATGCTGAAAAAATCCATCCATGGATTTTTTCAGCCCGGCTTACCACGAAGCGAATTCGCGGTGGCCTGTGCGAATCAAGGGCTAGCACTCTTGTTCGTATCGGGGCATTCCTGCCCCGGACAGGAACCGCTGAGTTATTCAGCGGTTCCCTAGAGTTCGATCCCGACCTGTTGCAGGGCTTTGCGTAGTACTTCGGGGGTGCTGCCCTTGGGTGGGGCCTGCTCGCTCAAGAGGCGACGGAAGGCCCGGGCACCTGGTTGGCCGTGGAAGGCCCCGAGGATGTGGCGGGTCATGGCGTGTAGTGGTGTTCCTTTGTCCCATTCAGCCTGCACATAATCCATCCAGGTGCGCATGACGGCCCGAGGGTCCGGATCGGGCAGGGGGCTTCCATACAGGCGACGGTCGGCTTCGCACAGCAGGAAGGGGTTTTCATAAGCGGCGCGGCCGATCATCACCCCGTCCACCTGCGCAAGCTGCACCTCGGCCTCATCCAGGTTGCGCAGACCGCCATTGATGATGATGGTTAGGTGTGGGAAGTCCTGCTTCAATTGGTGTACCAGCTCATAGCGCAGTGGTGGAATTTCCCGGTTCTCCTTCGGCGAGAGCCCGGACAACCAAGCCTTGCGTGCATGAACGATGAACACCTCGCAGCCGGCAGCCGAGACCTGCTCGACGAAACTCGCCAAAGGTTCGTAGCCTTCTTGATGGTCGATGCCGATCCGTGACTTGATCGTCACTGGCACCGTGACGGCTTCGCGCATGGCTGCGACGCATTCGGCCACAAGCTGCGGCTCGGCCATCAGGCAGGCACCAAAGCGGCCACTCTGTACCCGGTCGGAGGGGCAGCCGACGTTCAGGTTGATCTCGTCATAGCCGAATTGTGCGCCGATCCGGCTGCACTCGGCCAGCTCGCGCGGATCACTGCCGCCGAGCTGTAGAGCGACCGGATGCTCGGCCGAGTTGAAGGCCAAATGCCGTTCAGGGTCGCCATACAAGATGGCGCCGGTGGTCACCATTTCGCTATAAAGCAGGGTTTTTCGGGTCAGCAAGCGGAAAAAATACCGGGCATGGCGGTCCGTCCAGTCGAGCATCGGTGCGATAGATAATCGTCTTGCGGCCGCTATATCGCAGTTTTCCGGCTTTGATGCGGTCTCGCCAGGCCTTTTATCAAAGGATGACGGCTCAATAATTGCGGTCATTTAGCGCCTTTTATCACTGTTTTAAATCCGCCCGAGAATTCATATGCCTGTTTGGGCCGATAGCCACGCTGGCTCCGGTTTCGGTGAAGCTCGCGGCTGATCGCGGAAGGATGGTGGCTCATGATGCGGGCAATGTCGCGCTGCCGATGTCCGGCTTTTAGAAGGATCCTGAATCCGTGTTCATTTGTTATAGATCAATCTCAACATATTGATTTTTTTGCAAGAATATCTGCTTTTTGCACTTCACCCAACTGACCAAGCTGTGCTTTGAAGTCAAACAAACTGGCAAGCCGAACCTGACCTCGTATTCTGGGCTGGCGCTGATCGGCCCATGCTGCCAGACGGCGCAAGTGGACGCGGTGATTGATCCCCGCCTGCCGGTGGTGCAGGGCATGCGCACTATCGCCAAGCAGGGGCAGCGTCTGTTGATGCCGGAGATTGAACTGTAGGGCGGGTGGACCCGCCTCGACATTCCAGCGAGTGGAGTCATCGACCTGTACAAGCACCACAGTATGCACGAGCCGTTCCATTCCGAGATCAAGACCGATCTGGATCTGGATCGCCTGCCCTCGGGCAAGTTCGACACCCATGGTGCGATCGTGCATCTGGCTTCGTTCGCCTATAGCTGCCCGCGTCTTTTGGGGCAGTGGGGGTTGACGAGGGAAAGTGCGCCGATTCGTCACCCGGCTAAGCGCCGACGATGGAAGACGGTATTGCAGGAGATCATGGATCGGGCGGCGAACTTTGTGGCGCATGTGTGCAGACGGGTGCTAGACTTTGGCCGCAACTTCGCTGGCCACCTCAAGGTGCTCGTGGTCTTGCAAGACTGCTTGTTGAAAGCGGCGTCGCCATGACAACATCGCCGTGCAGGTTCCAGCACGCACACCCCAGTTCCGCGCGGGCGGAAGGTGGTCACTCGCCTTGGAGCACGATAATGACGTAATGCCGTTCCGCCAGCGCCGATTTTTTGCAAAGAGTGCAGTCATAATCATCTCAACAGCACCGCCAGCATAGCCAAACCCACGGGCTGACTCGCGAAAATCGTGCGCTTCAGCCTTCAGGAAAGTTGTGATTTTTTATGAACACGGATTCAGGAATCTATTCACGGTTCGACCGGACAGCCGTGATAGTGTTCAACGATGCGTTGGACTTACGATGAGAATCCGCGCCGCTTGCGACGAACATGTTCGATGTGTTAGACATGATTTCATCTGACAATACAAACGCCATTGCAATCACCGGGTTTGCGTTTCGTTTCCCTGGCAACCTTGGCAACTCTGCTGAGCTTTGGGAAGCGCTCAAGCAAAAGAAGGATCTGATTACCCAGGTACCCAGCGAACGTTGGGCTATTCATGAGCTCAAGCATCCCAAACGCTCTGAACCGGGGCGCAGCATCACCTTCTCAGCGGGTGTGCTGTCGCGTATCGACGAGTTCGACGCCGGATTCTTTGGCATTTCACCGCGTGAGGCAGCCTGGCTTGATCCGCAGCAGCGACTGCTGCTGGAGCTGTCCTGGGAGGCCATGGAAAACGCTGGGGTGCCCCCGTCGGCGCTTGCCGGCACGAACTGTGCCGTGTATGTCGGCATCTCCAGTCTCGACTACGGCACACGGGGACTCGACGATCTGGCGGCCATGTCGCCACACTCGATGACGGGCAACACGCTCAGCATAGCAGCCAACCGTCTTTCCTACGTTGTTGCTCTGCATGGCCCGTCGCTCGCGATCGCTACTGCCTGCTCGTCCTCTCTGGTTGCGCTGCATCACGCCTGCCGTGCATTACAGACTGGCGAGGCGAGCGCCGCGCTCGTCGGCGGGGTCAATTTGTTATTGCACCCTTATCCTTTTGTCGGATTCACCAAGGCTTCGAT
>JARJMX020000107.1 GCA_029335925.2 Gammaproteobacteria bacterium | reverse complement strand
TTGTTTTTTCTAGGCCTCATCCAGCTCCACCCGATTGCGCATTAGCTCAGCTCGTTTGGATTCGAATACAGCTAGCGATCTTTCGCTGAGATGAACACGCAAATACTGTTCCGTCGCCTCATGTTGGGAGATTTGCTGGTGGGCTTCGCTAAGCGCTCGATATAGCTGCTTTTCCCGCATAGCGGCGGCATTGAAATAGAAGACTTGAGCTAAAGCCCAAACCAAGACCATCCCCACCATAATAATAAGCACGCGTTCGCGAGGCTGGAGTGCCTCAAAACGCTGCCGCAAAGGCTCAAGCCTTTTATCCAAGGTGCGTTTAAAGTGCACTGGAATCACGGGCTTTCCTCCGAATCCAATTGATCATCCATACGAGTACTAATGAGGAAGGCAATGGTCTTATCTTCGCTAGTGCGACGAAGGACCTGCATACTGTTAAAACGTAGCCCACGAAAGGCTTCGACCTCGGCCAAGGCATCCATGTACCGAGGCAGCTGCTGTCCTTGGTGCATACGGCCAGAGAGACGCACGTTCATCGGCAAAGAAGACGGATCACCTTGCTTTTCAGGCAGGAATGTCAGTTGAATATGGGTTAACCAAACACCTTGACCATGGGCCGCAGACAATCCGCGGAGCTGGGGCGAAAAACCCTTGACCGGTTGCTGTATCTGCTGCTGTAATTTCATGAGCAATGTTTCACGTTGAGTATTAGCCTGCTGCAAGCGAGCTATATCACGCTCCAGCACCTGAAGCTGATCATCTTTCACAAGCTGACCTTCAAGCGCCACGATGGAACTGTTTAATGCCTGCTGGCGTTCGTTCAGCTGCTGCTGCTCCTCTTCCATTCCGGCCAGCCGCTGCTGCGTCCACAAGCCATAACCCAACATCAGGGCAGACGTGGCCAGAAGAGCAGCAAGCAACCATGGGAAGCCGTAGGGAACCGGGCGTTCACGCAGTTCATCGGTGTAGAGATTGAGTAGATTCTTCATCGGCCTGCCCTCTCATCGTGGGGACGAAGGACGGCACCTAGCGCAAGGCAAGCTAGGTCCACCGGCTGGCCGGATAAACGCTGGGTACCTTCGAACGCCTCGGCCAGCACGATCTCATGCACGGGCAGGCGCAGTTGGTCACCAAGCTGGCGGGTGAGATGCGGAATGAACGGCCACTCCGGTGCCAGCCAGATCTGCCGCGGAGGAGGATCGGTGAAATGGCTGTCATAGAAATCCAGCGTGCGTTGGATTTCCAGCACCAGCCCCTCGACCCGGCCAAGGTCGAGATTTGTTCCTTCTGCAAAATGATGAGCCCCGATATTGCTGATGCGGAACAGGTAGAGCCTGTCACTGCGTGCCACGATGACACGCGATTCTTGTGCACCCATGAACAGGAGGGCACTGTTTTCCTCCCCCGGCTGAAATCGCGCCAGCAGGTAGTGCAAGACCATGTCATTGATGTCGATGGCGGTAAGAGCCATACCGGAAGCCTTGATCGCATCGCGTAGGGCTCGCATCTGCGAGAGGCGCGCGACCGCGCAGTAGCCGATCCGCTCCCTACCCCGCGCGCGTATGCCCGGTACTTCGACATAATCGAGCACCATGTCATCCACCGGAAGGGGACTGATTTCGCGGGCACGGAACTTGAGCGCACTGGCCAGCTCCGCTTCAGGCACATCAGGTAGCGAGAGTTGGAGCAGACTGGCCAGCTGGGAATTCACGGACACGACGACGGGCAACCCGTCCGCAGACAAATCACGCGCGAAGTCGGCGAAGGCCTGCGGCCACGAAGCCTCGGCTGCATGGGGGTAATAGGCACAGGCTTCGATGCGTGGACGAGGGTCGAAAGGACGGTCCACCCGCACGGCGAGCATGCCCTGCGCGTCGATGGCAATGCCGATCCGGCCTTGGGCGGATGCCTTTCTCCTTTTCAGAAAGCCTGTCCCAAACATTGTCTTGTCGAAGCCTATCCTAAGCCTTGTTGAAAGAGGCGGACCCAAAGAATGGGTATGGGCTTGATGTCAGTCGAAATCTGCCCAGGCCGGAGCGTGGTCCGACGGGCGCTCCCAACCGCGCGGCGTCTTGTCGATCCCAGCCGCCGTGCAGCGATCAGCCAACCGCGTGCTTGCGAGAATCAGGTCAATGCGTAGCCCAAGGTTACGCCGGAAACCATTCATGCGGTAGTCCCACCAGCTGAAGGTCTTTTCCGGCTGCTCGAATTGGCGGAAGACATCCACTAGACCGAGGTCGAGCAAGCGGCGAAGGGCTTTGCGCTCAGGGGTGGAGCAGAGGATCTTCTCGCGCCAGACTTCTGGATCATGCACGTCGCGATCCTCCGGGGCGATGTTGAAATCGCCGAGAACCACCGTCTCGGCGTGGCGTTGCAGCTCGTCGCGAATCCAGTCATGCGCGGCCGCAAGCCAGGCGAGCTTGTAATCGTACTTCTCCGCGCCCACGGCCTCACCGTTGACCACATACAGGTTGATGACCCGAAGGTTACCGACGGTGACCGCCAGCACGCGGCGCTGGTGATCCTCGAAGCCCGGGATGTCGGTCACCACGTCTGCAAGCGGCTGGCGCGCCAGCACGGCCACGCCGTTGTAGGCCGGCTGGCCGGAGAAGGCCGCCTCATAACCGAGCGCACGGAAGGCCTCCTGCGGAAAGAGATCGTCAGTCAGTTTGGTCTCCTGCAGGGCGAGGATGTCGGGCTGCTCAGTCTTGAGCCAGTCGAGCACCTGCGGCAGGCGCACGCGCAAAGAGTTTACGTTCCAGGTGGCGATCTTCATCAACGTTCTTTTCAGAGGGAGATTTAGCGAGCTATTGTTCCACAACTGTCCTCACCCTGCTGGCAACCCTTCCATCACCAGCTGGACAGAAAAATCCAAGCGCGGCCAACAGCCACTGCCAGGCCTGCAGACGCAGGTGCCGGGCCAGCTGTTGCGGGTCATGAGTAAAGAGGAGAAACGGTCTGCCCTGGGGATCAGCACGCAGCACGTGGGTCTGCAGCAGGAGGTCTGTTCCTGCTGGATGTCGTGCGCATGCCGCTTGGCCGTCGCGAACAGGCTGCCGAGTCCTAAGCGCAACTGGCCCTCGGCCTGGCCAGGTCACACAGATCGTGCGCCTCGCGCGCGGCCTGCATCTGATTGCGGGCGCGCATGACCCGCTCCAGGGTCTCCTGCTCGAATTTCATGTATTAGCGGCAGGTCTCGACCAGCAGTTTGGGCAGTATGCATCAAACGTCGATGTTTTGAACCGATAGGGCGTGGCGTTCGATGAACTCCCGCCGCGGTTCGACCAGATCGCCCATCAGGGTGGTGAAGATCTCATCCGCGGCGATGGCATCCTCAATGCGCACCTGCAACAGGCGGCGAGTCTCAGGGTTCATGGTGGTTTCCCACAGCTGCTCGGGGTTCATCTCACCCAGACCCTTGTAGCGCTGGATGGTAAGACCCTTGCGCGCCTCATCCAAAAGCCACTGTATGACCTCCTCAAAACGGCGCACCGGTTTGGATTCATTCCCGCGCTGAACTATGGCATCCGGGCCGAGCAGACCATGGAGGCGGTCGGCGTGCTCCGCCAGCAGGCGGTAGTCGTTGGAATTGAAGAAGTCGAGATCGAACACCCAGCTATGACTCAGGCCGTACTGGTCGCGGGTCAGGCGGATGGCTGGTTCGCCTTCGATCGTCACCACCTCGGCCGTATGGCGCACACGGATATCCATGCCTTCGTTGAGTAGCTCGGCCCAGCGCTTGGCCCAGTCGTCTGCCTCGCCCAGTTTTTCCACCGTCATCCGCGGCAGGTCAAGGAGGTGCTCGATGGCCGCACGGTCGAAACGGCGAGCCAGGCGATCGATGACGACGCGCACGGCGAGGTGAGCGCGCGCCAATTGCTCGAGGGCCTCACCGCTGATCGCCGGGCTGTCGGCGGAGACGTGCAGGCGCGCGCCATCGATCGCCTGCTGCAGCAGGTAGGCGTTCATCTCCACGTCGTCCTTGATGTACTGCTCCTGCTTGCCTTTCTTCACTTTGTACAGCGGCGGCTGGCCGATGTAGATATGCCCGCGCTCGATCAGCTCCGGCATCTGGCGGTAGAAGAAAGTCAACAGCAAGGTGCGGATATGTGAGCCGTCCACGTCGGCGTCGGTCATGATGATGACGCGGTGATAGCGCAGCTTGTCCGGGTTGTAGTCGTCGCGGCCAATGCCGGTACCAAGCGCGGTGATCAGGGTGCCGACCTCGGCCGAGGAGAGCATTTTGTCAAAACGCGCCTTCTCCACATTCAGGATCTTGCCCTTGAGCGGCAGGATCGCCTGGGTGCGACGATCGCGGCCCTGCTTGGCCGAGCCGCCAGCGGAGTCCCCCTCCACCAGGAATAGTTCGGACTTGGCCGGGTCCTTTTCCTGACAATCGGCCAGCTTGCCGGGTAGGCCAGCAATGTCCAGCGCGCCCTTGCGGCGGGTCAGCTCGCGCGCCTTACGCGCGGCATCGCGGGCACGGGCAGCATCGATGATCTTGCCGGTGATGGCCTGCGCCTCGGCCGGGTGCTCGAGCAAAAAGTCACGCAGAGCATCCGCGAGCAAAGTCTCAACCGGAGCCTTGACCTCAGAGGAGACGAGCTTGTCCTTAGTCTGCGAGGAGAACTTCGGATCCGGCACCTTGACCGAGAGCACAGCGGTCAGACCTTCGCGTGCATCATCCCCCGAGATATCCACCTTGGCCTTCTTGAACAGGCCTTCCTGCTCCATGTACTGGTTCAGGGTACGGGTCAGCGCGGCACGAAAGCCGGCCAGGTGGGTGCCACCATCCCGCTGCGGGATGTTGTTGGTGAAGCAGAAGACGCTCTCGTTGTAACCGTCGTTCCACTGCATTGCCACCTCGACACCAATCCCATCCTTTTCGCCGGAAATGTAGATCACGCTCGGGTGGATCGGCGTCTTGCCGCGATTGAGATGTTCAACAAAGGCGCGGATACCGCCCTCGTACATGAACACATCCTCGCGCCCGCTGATCTCATCCTGCAAGTGGATGCGCACGCCGGAGTTAAGGAAGGACAACTCGCGCAGACGCTTGGCGAGGATGTCGTAGTGGAACTCGACATTGCTGAAGATGGTCGGGCTGGGCTTGAAGCGTACCCGCGTTCCAGTGCCCTGCGCCTCACCGATCTCCTTGAGCGGGTAGAGGGGCTCACCGAGGTGGTATTCCTGGCGATACTTACGCCCGTTGCGACGGATGATCAACTCGAGGTGGTCAGAGAGGGCGTTGACCACGGACACTCCCACCCCGTGTAGGCCGCCGGAGACTTTGTACGAGTTGTCGTCAAACTTACCGCCCGCATGCAGCACAGTCATGATGACCTCGGCGGCAGAGCGGCCTTCCTCTGGATGGATATCGACCGGGATACCACGGCCGTCGTCCGCCACGCTGACCGAGCCGTCGGCGTGCATGACCACATCGATATTCTTGCAGTAGCCCGCCAACGCCTCGTCGATGGCATTGTCCACGACCTCGAACACCATGTGGTGCAGGCCGCTGCCATCATCGGTATCGCCGATGTACATCCCCGGGCGTTTACGCACCGCGTCAAGGCCCTTGAGCACCTTGATCGAGGAGGAGTCGTATTGCTGTGCACTAGGGTTCGGATTGCTGTCCGTGGTCATGGTTGGTGCGATCGGAGAATGATCAAAACTTCGGCATCATAGCACGGTGACAATACCACCCCGCACGGCGAAACGCCGGGTGGAGGATGGCAGCCAGGGGTCAAGCTCGCCGCCCTTAAGGGCGGTAAGTAGGATCTGCCCGCCGAGACGGATCAGATGGTGGAGCAGGTGCTCGCGATGCTGCCCATCCAACTCGGCGGCGAGGTCGTCAAGCAGGATCACAGGCAGAGTCTGCCGCTCAAGACGGTAGGACTCGGCCAGACTCAGCAGCATCAGGGTGGCGAGAGTCTTCTGCTGGCCGCGCGAGAGCACCTCCTTCGCCTCGCGACCCATCACCTGCAGGCGCAATTCGGCCCGGTGCGGCCCGTTCGAGGTGAATCCCTGCTCCCGGTCCCGTGAGCGCGAGCGCCGCAGCACCTCCAGCAAAGGTTCGCCACGGCTCCAGCCGGAATGCAGCGACCAGGAAAAGCCAGCAAATTCACCCAATTCGACCAGGCGGCGTTCGAGCTGCCCCATCAGCCGCTCAGCCGCCTCGCGCCGGAAGCCGGCTACCACCTCTCCCGCATGCGCAAGAGGCTCATCCCAGGCCGGAAGCTGTCGGGGGTCGGTGCGCAAGGCGGCGTTGCGTTGCTTGAGCAGGCGCTGGTAGCGCATCCATTCGGCAAAGAAGTCCGACCGGCTGTGAAACAGCCACCAGTCAAGAAAGCGCCGCCGCAGCGAGGGCCCACCTTGTACCAACTGATCGCTGTCGGCATGCAGGGCGATGACGGCGAGATGACGCGCAATCTCGGATAGCCGCTTCGCTGGTGCGGCATCTAGACGCAGGACGAGTCTTTCCGCCCCCTTGCTCAAGCCGATCCGGTGATGGGTATCACCTTCTTTCACTCGTGCGGCAAGGATCAGCTCCGCCTGGCCATGCTGGCGTAGGGTTTCGAGCTGGATGGTACGGAAGGAGCGTCCAGTAGCTAGCACGTGCACAGCCTCAAGCACACTGGTCTTGCCCGCGCCGTTGCTGCCGCAAAACAGGTTGATGCCCGGGGCAAGATCCAGCTCCGCCTGCCTGATAGAGCGCAGGTGCTGGATCGTTAGTTGCTCGATAATCATGCCCGGCTAGCGGGTCTCTCTGGCAGGTTTAATGCCGTTGGGCTCACAGACGCATCGGCATGATCACGTAGGTGCAACGCATACCATCGGGGCCATCGTGGTGGATCATCCCGCTGCTCTCGGCGTTGCGCAGCGTTAGAGTGACTTCCGCATCCTGCAGGGTGTTTAGCACATCAAGCAAGTAGGCGATGTTAAAGCCTATGGTGAGCGGCTCACCCTCGTATTTAGCGAGCAATTCCTCGCGCGAATTCTCCCGCTCCGGGTTCTGTGTCTCGATCGAGAGCAGGTCCCCTTCGAGGGTGAAGCGGGCGCCTTTGAATTTCTCGCTGGAGAGGATGGAGGCCCGGGTCAAGGCCTGGCGCAGAGACTCGCGGCTGATCGTCAGGCGCTTGTCGTTGCTGGTCGGGATCACGCGCTGGTAGTCCGGGAACCGACCATCCACCAGCTTGCTGGTCAGGCGCAGGGTGCCCATGTCCACTCGCAGGTGGTTGGCATCCACCTCGATGCGCGCTTCGGCATCCCCCTCACCGAGCAGGCGTTGGAGTTCGAGCACGCCTTTGCGCGGCACGATCACCTGACGCACCTCACCAAGCGAGAGCTCGGCCGGTACCTCGCACAGGGCCAGGCGGTGACCGTCGGTGCTTACACCACGCAGGGCATTCGGTGCAAGTTCGAGCAGCATGCCGTTGAGGTAGTAACGCACATCCTGTTGGGCCATGGCAAAGGCCACGTGCTGGATGATGTTCTTTAGCACACCTTGGCGTATAACCAGCGATTGAGGATCTCGTAGAGCATCAATGCGCGGAAAGTCCTTTGCCGGTAGGGTGGCCAGTTGGAAACGGCTGCGTTCGGCCTGGATCACGGCCTGGCTGCCCTCAGTGCTTAGGGTGATGTCACAGCCTTCGGGAAGGTTACGGCAGATGTCGAGCAACTTACGTGCGGGGATGGTGGTGGCGCCTTCCTGATCGACCAGCACGCTGATTTCAGTCACCAGTTCCATTTCTAGGTCAGTGGCTGTGAGGCGCACGGTATTGGCGGAAGCCTCGATCAGAAGGTTGCCGAGGATGGGCAGAGTCTGGCGGCGTTCCACGGCGCCCATGACCTGATGGATCGCAGGCAGAACAGTCTCTCTGGGAAGGCTCAGGCGCATGGCGGCTCCTTGTTAACAAAAGCAGGCTATTTATGGATAAAAGAGAAAGTGATGACGCTGCTGTCGTCGATGTCTTGCTGTGGATAAAATTAAAAATACCTTTAATTTCAGAATCTAGCGAAATATTTACCGGTGGATGGATGATGTGATCCATCCATGGGCATGCTGTTCGCAATCTGTGGATAACTGTGCATAGATTTCATCCACAGCGCTGTTCCATGCTTCATTCACAGCGTGATCCACGTTTTCATCCACCATGGACTCAACCGCTGCTTAGGGTGCGCAATAGGGTGATGTAATCCTCAGCAAGGCGTGAATCGCTCTCACGCAATTCGGCGATCTTGCGGCAGGCGTGGATGACGGTGGTGTGGTCACGACCACCAAAGGCCTGGCCAATCTCGGGCAGACTGTGATTGGTCAATTCCTTGGCCAGGGCCATGGCCATCTGCCTTGGGCGGGTGATTGAGCGGCTGCGACGTTCGGAGAGCAGGTCATCCACCTTGAGTTTGTAGTACTGGGCTACGGTCTTCTGGATGTTGTCGATTGTGACCAGGCGGTCCTGCAGCGCAATCAGATCCTTGAGCGCCTCGCGGGTGAAGTCGAGGGTGATTGGCCGACCGGTGAACTGGCTGCTAGCTATCACCCGGCGTAGGGCCCCTTCGAGCTCGCGGATGTTGGAGCGGATGCGCTTGGCGATGAAAAAGGCGACCTCGCTTGGCAATTCGATGCCCGATTGTTCGGCCTTGCTCTGCAGGATCGCGACTCGAGTCTCAAGTTCAGGTGGCTCGATGGCCACGGTCAGGCCCCAACCGAAGCGGGACTTCAAGCGCTCTTCTAAGCCGTCGATTTCCTTCGGATAGCGGTCGCAGGACATGACGATCTGCTGGCCGTTCTCCATCAGGGCGTTGAAGGTGTGGAAGAACTCCTCCTGCGAGCGATCCTTGCCGGCAAAGAACTGTATGTCGTCGATGAGCAGCAGGTTCAGCGAGCGGTAAAACTGCTTGAACTCGTTGATCGCGTTGTGCTGGATGGCGCGGATCATGTCCTGTACATAGCGTTCAGAGTGCAGATAAAGCACCCGGGCGCTTGGGTTGTTCGTCAGCATCTGGTTGCCAATGGCGTGCATCAGGTGAGTCTTGCCAAGACCCACCCCACCGTAGATGAAAAGCGGGTTGTAGCCCCCGCCGGGATTCTCCGCCACCTGCACCGCAGCTGCGCGGGCCAGTTGGTTGGACTTGCCGCCGACAAACGAGGTGAAGGTGAAGGCGGGGTTTAGGTTGTGAACGATTCCCTCATCGCGGACGACGTTGCGCGTTTTAGCTG
>JARJMX020000103.1 GCA_029335925.2 Gammaproteobacteria bacterium | reverse complement strand
GGGTGGGGCATGTCGCCATCCAACTAGCCAAGCTTGTGGGCGCACGTGTTCTGGCCACCGCAGGCACGTCGGAGAAGGCTGCGTTCGTGCGCATGCTGGGGGCGGACGAGGCCATTCTTTACCACGACGAAGACCTGGTCGAGCGGGTGATGCAACTGACCGGTGGGCGTGGTGCGGACGTGGTGTTCGATACGGTGGGCGGAGCGTTGTTCAACCAGGGGATCAACTGCACGGCCTACGCCGGTGATGTGGTGACCCTACTCGAGCCGCCGGTGGATGCACCGTGGAAGGCGGCACGTAGCCGCAATCTTAGGATCGGCTTCGACCTGATGTTGACGCCGATGCTGCAAGACCTGCCCGAGGCGCGCGCCCATCAGGTGGATATCCTGCGCCAGGGGTTGGGCATGCTGGCCAATGGCCGACTCCGGATACATATTTCAACAGTCCTGCCGCTTAAGGAGGCTGCTGAGGCGCATCGGCAAATCGGCACGGGGCATACCCAAGGCAAGATCGTCCTCGTGCCTTGAATGGGACATTGCCCGGCCCTATGGCCGTGGCGATGCTTCAGTCCCCATCGAGCGGCAGTTTGATGCCGGCCAGGGGCATAAGCAGGGCTTTCCAGTCCCGGCCATCACCACTTTCCGCTTCAATGGCAATACCCAGCCTGTAACCTTTACCGAAGGGCTTGCACCAACGGATCTGGCCTCGCAGGAGAAATGTGCCAGGCTCACTTGTTAAGCGGAGCCAGAGTTGAACAGGGCGCCCCACTGCGAGAGGACGGTCCGTGGAAATGCGCACCCCCTCTGCTGAAATATCGAAAGTCTCGCAGGCAAAGGTCTGCTTTGGCTCGTCGAGTGTATTGAGGAAAAGGGCGTCGAAATATAACTGCCTTGGGTGCTTGCGGCGTTCGATATGCGAAGGGCTCATCCTTAGAGGCGCTCCGGACCGGACAGAGATGTGGCGATGTACTGCTTCAATTGCCTGACGGCATAGTTATAGCGTTCGTCCTCGAATACGGGATGAGAGCGTCCGGCCAGCACGTCGTCGATGAACTGGCCGATGGGGCGCTCCACCACGGGCTGCTCGAGTCGATCGGCAAACACCAGTACGCCTAGGCTTGTGTCCACATGGTAAGCCTTAAGGCGACGCGGAACCTGGCCCTCGGCGACATGGACAAGAAACCACTCCCCAGGCTGAAAGGCCATGCGGATGAATTCGTCCACCACGCGCGGGGGAAGAGCGAGGGAGGGCTGCGCAGGCTGCGGGCTCGATCCGGAGGCTGGCGGAGCTTCAGTCTCCGGCTTCTTGGTTTTCGAATGTGTACTCTCCAGGAGGATCTGGCGCAGTTCCTCAAAGGCCTTGTGGAAGCGGCTTTGTTTTAAGCCGTAATGCTTGAGGGTCGCTTGCATCTTGTGCAGCAGGGGCTCCACGCTCTCCGAGCAGCCCGCATTCCCAGCGGCCGACAGACTCACCAGTTCCCGCATCATGCCATAGGCTTGCTCCCAGTCGTCGCCCTGTGCGCCCGTTCGCTGGGCGATCAGCAGCATCAGCGGCCCCCAAGTCTGCAGGAGGAAGGTACGCAAGGGTTGTGGAACTGTGCCATGCGATGCCAGGGTGGCGCGGATGGCCTGGGTGGCCGCCGTGCGGGCCTCGTTAAAGCTTACCGCAGAGGCGTGTTGCGAGGCGGCTCGCTCCATCGCCGGGGAGAGGTCGCGCGGTAGGTGCTCCACGGTGCGCAGTTTTTCCAGTGCCGTGGTGAAGATGCCGAGGTCGTGGGCGAAGTCGCTGCACAAGCTGTCGATGACGCGCTCTACGCGAGGCCGCCATGGGGCCTGTTCGGCATTCGGTACCCGCGCCAGATCGATCAGTCGGCTCCATAGCTGACGCACAGGATGCTTGGCGTCGTGCAAGACCTCATGGTCGAGCAGAGCGGCCTTCATCAGCGGCAGATGCATGCGTAGCAACATGGTCTTAAAGCTGGGGGACAAGCTGGGATCGGTCACGGCGTCGTAGACCATAAGGCCCATCAGGTCCGTCAGGCGTTGGAGCTCGGGGGTGAGGACGACGTCGTGCGGCAGTTCGGGTACGCCGCGGAGCTGATGTAGTTCCGTGACCTGGTCAGGAACCCGGCCGCAAACGCGCGACTGGATGGCATCCAGATGGGCGAGCAGGGCGTCGCGCTCCATCACCCCGGTAGCCGTATGGTCGACCATCTCGTTTGGGGTGTGGCCTTCGCTGGTGCGGCTGTGTGGTTCAAGAATCTGTTTGATGCGCTGGTACATCTCGTCCATGGCCGGGACGAGGAGCTGGTCGAGCAAGCGCACCAACAGCAGCTGGACGGGGGGAGGGGCGGGCTGTTCCGCAAGATAAGCCGCGATGGCCGAGGTGAAGGCCTGAGGCTTGATGTCGTCCATCGAAAAGACCGCTTCGGTACCGGCGGCCCGGAGGCCGCGCTCGATGGCAGCGAGCGCCTCGAAATGCACAGCTTCTGCATGAACGGCGAGTCGGCTAAGGGCTTGACTCACTAGGGGGTCCACTTTCGCATCAAATTTTCCGCCTGCCCACTGCTCCGCAAGATGCTGGGTGATGGCCTGGGTACCGTCGCTCCGGAGTTTGCGCAGATAGCGCAGTGTATTCAGATGCAGGTCGACCGCACTGCCTCCGCTCGACTGTCCCGCGAGGGCGAACAGGAGTTCCTCGGCTTGCAGGAGGGTCGCCCCGAGGGCGTCGCGGAAGGCTGCAAGACAAGCTTGGTGCCGAGGGGTGAGGGGATTCATGCATGCGCTCCCCCCCGAGCAAGCTCGGCGTCAACGATGCGCACGGTGCTCCATGGGCTGGATGCGGTATGCATGATCAGTCATTGTCCTCCCAGCAGATGGGCCTCGGCCCGTTCAAGTTCCTTCTCGGTGCCATAGAGGATCAGAGTATCCTCGGCCTGGAGCACCGTGGTCGATTCTGGCATGACCCCCTTGATTCCGCCACGGCGGATGGCGTCGGGCAGGACATCCAGTCCGGCGAGGGCCTCGCCAAGGGTGCGCCCCACGGCCCAGGCCCCGGGGGGAAGGGTGATGCTGGCGAGTGAGCCGCGCAGGGCGTTGGCGGCATCCACGGAATCGCCGCGGCCTTGGAAGATGTGGCGCAGCAGGCTGTAGTGATCACGGCGAATGCGCTCGATGCGGTGCAGGATGCGCCGGGTGGGGACGCCCAGGCGGGAGGCGAGGTGGGCGCCCAGCATGAGGCTGGCTTCGAAGGCATCCGCCACCACTTCGGTGGCGCCTGCTTTGAGCAGATCGTCCATGCGATTGACGGACAGCACGCGCACGAGCACCGGCAGTTCCTTGTATTGCAGCCGGACCACGTTGAGGGTCTTGAGCGCCGCCTCGGCATCGTGATGGGTGATGACCAGCGCGCGCGCCTTGTCGATGCCGGCGGCGCGCAGCAGGTCGATGTGGGTGGCGTTGGCGAAATGCACGTTGTAGCCCGCGCGCTGAGCCTTTTGGATGATGTCGGGATCGACCTCAAGCGCGATGTAGGGGATGTCCTCCTGCTCGAGCAGGTAGGCGAGGTTCTGCCCTACGCGGCCGAAGCCGGAGAGAATCACGTGCCCCGTGAGTTCGGCGCTCTGCTGGGCGATCTCCTCACGCTGCTCGACGTAGGTCTGCCGGTAGCCGCGGATCAGGGCCTTGGTGATACGGCCGTTGTAGCGCACCAGGAAAGGCGTGGCGATCATGCTCAGCAACACGGTGGTGAGCACGACCTGCACCGCCTCGTGTGACAGCAGGCTGCCTCGTGAGGCCAGGGCCAGCAGGGCAAAGCCGAATTCCCCGCCCTGCGCCAGCACAAGGCCGGTGCGCAGGGCCACGCCGGGCTCCTCGCGCAGGACGACACCCACGCCAAAGATGATCAGCGTCTTCATCAGAATCAGCAGCACCAGCAGGCCGAGGGCGCTCGGCAGGATGTGGGGCAGGGCCTGCACGTCGAGCAGCATGCCGATGGTGATGAAGAACAGGCCGAGGAAGACATCCTGGAAGGGGCGGATGTCGCTCTCAATCTGGTGGCGGTAGGCGGTCTCGGAGAGCATGATCCCGGCGAGGAAGGAGCCGAGCGCCATCGAAAGACCCGCCGCATGGGTCAGCGCGGCGGAGGAGAGGGCTACCAGCAGCACCGCTAGGGTGACCAGCTCCGGCGAGCGTGCCTTGGCGATCTCGTGGAACAGAGGGCGCAGCAGCCAGCGTCCGGCGGCGAGCAAAAGGCCGCTCACCAGCACACCCTTGACCAGGGCGATGGCCATGTCCTGGCCGATGTGGTCCCCCCCGGTGGCTAGGGCCGGGATCAGGATCAGGAACGGGATGACCGCGAGGTCCTGGAACAGCAGGATGCCGATCGCCGCCCGTCCGTGGCGGGAGTTGATCTCCAGTTGTTCGGATATCAGCGTGATGACAATGGCCGTCGAGGACCTGGCCAGCACGCCTCCGATCGCCAGGGCCCCGGGAATGGACAACCCCATCGCCCAGGCCGCACCGCCTGCCACTAGGGCGGTGATGGCCACCTGCGCGCCCCCCATGCCGAGCACCGCGCGCCGCATGGCGACCAGCCGGGGCAGCGAGAACTCCAGGCCGAGGGTGAACAGCAGGAAGACCACACCGAATTCGGCCAAAAATCGCGTATTTTCGGTATCCGGCACCCAGCTAAGGGCATGCGGTCCGACTAGCGCGCCAACACCAAGATAGGCGAGGATGGGCGGCAGGTTGAGGCGGCGAAAGAGAGTCACCGCAAGCACGGAGGCCGCGAGCAGGAGCAGGACGTCGGTGAGGGGGCTGTGATGCATCGCTTGAACTTATCGGTGCGCGCAGGTCTTGGCAAGCGGCGTTTGAACACCCTCCGTACCCGGCCTATCATGGCCGGCATTTTCTACTTCTGAACCGATCCTCCAGCCCCATGACCGTGCAAACGACGACCCGTCCGGTGGTTCTCTCCGGCATTCAGCCTTCCGGCAACCTGCTCATCGGCCACTATATCGGCGCCATCCGCAACTGGGTGAAGCTGCAGGACACTCACGACAGCCTGTTCATGCTGGTGGACCTGCACGCGATCACCGTGCGTCAGGACCCGAAGCTATTGCGCGAGCGCAGCCTGGACTTCATCGCCCTCTACCTCGCTTGTGGCATCGACCCGGCCAAGTCCACCCTGTTCGTGCAGTCGCATGTACCGGCGCATGCTGAGCTCGGCTGGATCCTCAACTGCTACGCCTACATGGGCGAGCTATCGCGCATGACTCAGTTTAAGGACAAGTCGCAGCAGCATGAGGCCAATATCAATGTCGGCCTGTTCGATTACCCGGTGCTGATGGCGGCTGACATCCTGCTCTACCAGTCCAACCTTGTGCCGGTAGGTCAAGATCAGAAGCAGCACTTGGAGCTGGCGCGCGATCTCGCCATCCGCTTCAACAATCTGTATGGCCCGGTGTTCACCGTGCCGGAGCCGATGATTCCCGAGGTGGGAGGGCGGATCATGAGCCTGCAGGATCCGAGCAAGAAGATGTCGAAGTCCGATCCTAACGAGCAGGCCTCCATCGCCCTGCTCGACGATCCGGCCAAGGTGCGCAAGAAGCTGATGCGGGCGGTGACGGATTCGGAGACCGAGATCCGTTTCGACCCAGAGAACAAAGCTGGGGTATCCAACCTTTTGACCCTGCTCGCCACCGTCACCGGCCAGAGCCCCCAGCACTGGGAAGCCCAGCTCGCCGGGCAGGGCTACAGCACCCTGAAGAAGACTTGTGCCGATGCTGTTATCGCCTTCCTTGAGCCGGTGCAACAGCGTTATCGCGAGCTGCGCAGCGAGGAGGGGGAGCTGATGCGCCTGCTCAACGACGGCGCGGACAAGGCCGCAGCGCGGGCCGAGGTGACCCTGCGCAGCGTCATGGATGTGCTCGGTTTTATCCCACGCCGATGAGTCAGCCTTCGCCACTCTTCCTCACCGACCTGCGCGGCATCCTACCGCCGCGTCGGCGTGACAGCCACAAGGGCGACTACGGCCATGTGCTGGTGATCGGTGGCAACCTTGGCATGGCGGGGGCTGCAAGAATGGCTGCCGAGGCCGCCGCCCGTCTCGGGGCCGGATTGGTGAGCATCGCCACCCGCACCAGTCATGCCCCCTTTCTCGGCGTCACCCGGCCCGAGCTTATGGTGCACGGGGTGGAGTGCGCCGAGGCCTTGCAGCCACTGCTTTCTTGCGCCACCGTCCTCGTGCTTGGCCCTGGCCTTGGCCAGGATGCATGGGCCAAGGAGTTGTTTACGGCAGCATTCGCGGCTGGGCTGCCGATGGTGGTGGATGCCGATGCCTTGAACCTGCTCGCGCAGTCTAGGCAACGGCTCTCTGCGCCTGCCATCCTCACGCCCCATCCCGGTGAGGCCGCGCGCCTGCTCGCGACAAGCATCGACACCATCCAAGCCGATCGTGCTGCGGCCGCCTACGCCTTGCAGGCCTCCTTTGGTGCAACCTGGGTCCTCAAAGGTGCCGGCAGCCTTATTGCGGGGGATGCCGGCCTCGTTCGCTGTGAGCACGGGCATCCAGCCATGGCCAGCGGCGGCAT
This sequence comes from Gammaproteobacteria bacterium, assembly GCA_029335925.2. Lineage (GTDB taxonomy): Bacteria > Pseudomonadota > Gammaproteobacteria > Halothiobacillales > Halothiobacillaceae > Thiofaba. Next base: position 4,773 of record JARJMX020000103.1, on the reverse strand, counting down.
GGGCGATGTGCTTTCCGGCATGCTTGGTGCCCTGCTGGCCCAAGGGTTGGTGCCCGGGGATGCGGCCCGTCTGGGGGTTTGTCTGCATGCCGCTGCCGGTGAGCGGGCCGCGCTGGACGGACGAGGCGTGCTCGCCCTCGATCTGCTGCCCCATGCCCGCCGTCTGCTTGAGGATATCGCCCCATGCTAAGGCTCACACTTGCCGACGAGTCCGCCACCGAGGCTCTGGGCGGTGTGCTGGCGCACACGGCGCCGCGCTCCGGCTGGGTGGCCCTGCACGGCCACCTTGGGGCAGGCAAGACGACGCTGGTGCGCTCCTTCCTGCGTGCCCTTGGGTATACGGGGCGGGTGGTCAGCCCCACTTACACCTTGGTCGAGCCCTACGAGATCGAGGGACGCCGTATCGCCCACTATGACCTCTATCGCCTGGCGGACGCGGAGGAGCTGGAGTGGATGGGTGCACGCGAGGACTTCGGCGCGGACGTGCTCTGTCTGGTCGAATGGCCGGAGCGCGGTGAGGGAGTGTTGCCGCCACCTGACCTGGCGATCCGCCTGGAACACCAACCTGCGGGGCGGGAGTGTTTTCTGGAGGCGTTGAGCCCCACCGGCGCCTCTTGGTTGGTTCGAGTTAAGAATCGGCTCAAGGAATGGAGCTTATCTCCTTCATAGCATTGAACTTTTGCCACATCTCGACTATAAAAACACGCGTGAGTCCGTTGAGCGTGCGAGGTGGGTCATGACTTCAGCCCATGAAAGCAATGCCCGTCGTCGTTTCTTGCTTGGTCTGTTGGGAGGCGGGGCATCGCTGCTCTGGCTGCCCGAATCGGCCTATGCCGGGGTGCGTGCCTCCGTACGCGCGGCCAGCACCAGCCTGAGCGAGCGCGGCACACGTCTGGTCATCGACCTCACCGCGCCGACGGATTACAAGGTCTTCACCCTCGGCAATCCGAACCGCGTGGTGCTGGACCTGAGTGAGACCAGCCTGTCGCGTCATTTCGACCTCAAGCTGCCGGATGGCTGCATCGTCTATCGCCTGCGCAGCGGCATCCAGAACGGCAGCGATCTGCGTCTAGTATTGGACGTGCACCAGCCCACCAAGCCTAGTGTCCTGCTTTTGCCCAATCCCGACGGTAAGGGATTCAAATTGGTGCTGGATATGCCGCACCCGCCACTTGGTATGGCCGCATCGGCTCAGGTGGCGAAGGCGGAGCCGCCGCCCGCCCGCCCCGCGCCGGTTGCGGCCGAGCGTCCGGTGCCGGTGCGTGAGGCCCCGCGTCGTGGCCTGCGCGACCTCGTGATCGCCATCGATGCCGGGCATGGAGGCAAAGATCCCGGTGCCATCGGGCGCGACGGCACCCGAGAGAAGGACGTGACCCTCGCCATGGCCCGCAAGCTGGAGGCCATGCTGCGCGCGGAGCGCGGCTTCAAGCCGGTGCTGACCCGCAACAGCGATATCTTCATCCCACTGCGCGAGCGCACCCGCATTGCCCGCAAGCACAAGGCGGACATGTTTATTTCCCTGCACGCGGACGCCTTTAATGACCCGGATGCGCGCGGAGCCTCCGTGTTTTGTCTCTCACTCAACGGCGCAAGCTCGGAGGCCGCGCGCTGGATGGCCGACAAGGAAAACGCCGCCGATCTGGTGGGTGGGGTAAGCCTCAGTGACCGCGACGACACCCTAGCCTCCGTCCTGCTTGACCTCTCCCAGACTGCTAGCATGCAGGCCAGCCTGGATGCCGGTCAGCGCGTGCTGACCGAACTGGGGCAGATCGGTGCGCTGCACAGGCGCGAGGTGCAGCAAGCTAACTTCGTGGTGCTCAGGTCGCCGGACATTCCCTCGATTTTGGTCGAGAGTGCCTTTCTCTCCAACCCGGAAGAGGAGCGTAAGTTGCGTACCGCGGCCTACCAGGAGAAGGTGGCCCGCTCGATATTCCGCGGCCTGCACAGCTATTACGCGAGCAAGGCGTTGGAGGGCACCTACTTCGCTATGCTGTGAAGGCGGGCCGGTGTGCCCCGCACTTGATCCCGACCGTCAACACCCTCATGCTGATCGGCTGATGGCCTTCATCAACCGTTCGGCATGTCCAGAATCCAGGTCCTTCCCCCTCAGCTAATTAACCAGATTGCCGCCGGCGAGGTGGTCGAGCGCCCGGCCAGCGTCCTCAAGGAGTTGGTCGAGAACAGCCTCGATGCCGGAGCAAAGCGCATCGAGGTGGACATCGAGGGTGCTGGGGTGCGCCTGCTGCGCGTGCGCGACGACGGGCAGGGCATCGAGCGCGAGGACCTGCCGCTCGCCATCGCCAGCCACGCCACCAGCAAGATCCACAGCCTGGATGACTTGCTGCGCGTTGGCAGCTTCGGCTTCCGTGGCGAGGCGCTGGCCAGTATCGCCTCGGTCTCGGATTTCAGCTTGACTTCCCGCGCAGTGGGGGCCGAATGCGCCTGGCGCATCCACAGCCCGGGCGACCCCGGGCGGGCCGAGATGACGCCCGCCGCGCACCCGCAGGGCACCACGGTGGAAGTACGCGACCTGTTCTTCAATGTGCCTGCCCGGCGCAAGTTCCTGCGCACCGAGCGTACCGAACAGCACCACTTGGAAGAGACCCTGCGTCGGCTGGCGCTTGCCCGGCGTGACGTCGGCTTCACCCTGCGTTCGGCGGGGCGCACTTTGTGGCGCACGGAGGCCGACGAGCCCGCCGAGGCCCGCCTGGCCGCCATCGCCGGCACATCGTTTGCCGCCAGCGCCATCTCCTTCGAGCAGGAGATCGACGGCCTCCGGCTATGGGGCTGGCTGGAGCCCCCCACCCACGCGCGCGAGCGGGCCGAGGTACAATACTTTTTCGTCAACGGTCGTGCCGTGCGCGACAAGGTCATCATCCACGCCGTGCGCCAAGCCTATGCCGACGTGCTGCATGGCGCGCGTCAGCCGTCCTATGTGCTGTTCCTTGCGCTCGACCCAGAGGGTGTGGATGTCAATGTCCACCCGGCCAAGCTGGAGGTACGCTTCCGTGAGGCCCGCCGGGTGCATGACTTCCTGTTCTCCACCCTGCATCGCGTCATCGGTGAGCTGCGCCCCGCGGCCGGGTCGGCGCGTGTTGCCCCGGCGCTTGGTCTCCCCACCGGCCAGGTGGAGGCACCCTTCCTTCAGCTTCAAAAATCCCAGATAAGCTATGCACCCCCTCGGCAGAGCGGTCTGCCGCTGCAGCCTGATCGTTTCGAGGTGCGTGAAGCCCTTGCCGCCTATCAGGCCCTCGCTGAACCTTCAAATTCACACTCCTCCCCCTTGGGGAGAGGGGCTGGGGAGAGGGATGAGCCTGTCGATTTGGTCCAAGCGGAGGCTGCGCTCCCACCTTTAGGTTACGCCATAGCCCAGCTCCATGGGGTCTACATCCTGGCCGAGAACGCTGAGGGCTTGATCGTGGTTGACATGCACGCCGCCGCCGAGCGCATCGCCTACGAGCGGCTCAAGCGTGCGCTGGAGGAAGACGGTATCCGTCGCCAGCCGCTGCTTGTCCCGCTGCCGTTGGAGGTGGACTTGCGCCTGATGGACGCGGCGGAGGAGGGTGCCGAAGCCCTGCGCAGGCTTGGATTCATCCTCGACCCCATCGGCCCCACCACCCTCGTTGTGCGCGAGGTGCCCACCCTATTGGCCCAGTCCGACATCGCCAAGCTCACCACCGATACGCTCGACGAGATTGCCCGCTACGGCGATTCCCGTAGGATCGAACAGGCCCTTCATGCCGTCCTTTCCCGCATGGCCTGCCACGGCTCGGTGCGTGCCGGGCGCAAGCTTACCGTGACCGAGATGAATGCCCTTCTGCGTGACATGGAGGCCACCCCCTGCGCCGATCAGTGCAACCACGGCCGTCCGACCTGGACCCGGTTGACCATGGCGGACCTTGATCGCCTTTTTCTGCGGGGGCAGTGAGGGATGCAATCCATCTGGCTCATGGGCCCCACCGCCTCCGGCAAGACCGAGCTGGCGCTGGAGTTGGCGCGGCGCCTGCCGGTCGAGCTGATCAGCGTCGACTCGGCGCTGGTTTATCGCGGCATGGACATCGGCACGGCCAAGCCGGATGCAGCAACCCTGCGTGCGTTCCCGCACCGGCTGATCGATATTCTCGACCCTAGCGAGGCCTATTCTGCCGCCCGTTTCCGTCAGGATGCGCTGGAGGCGATGCGCGAGATCCATGCCGCAGGACGCATCCCGCTACTGGTAGGTGGAACTATGCTCTACTATCGCGCCCTGGAGCATGGTCTGGCCGAGCTACCCCCTGCTGATCCCGATCTGCGTCAGGCGATCCAGGCTGAGGCCCAGACGCGCGGCTGGGCGGCCTTGCACGGGGAGCTGACCCGAGTCGATCCGCAGGCCGCCGCGCGCATCCACCCGAACGACCCTCAGCGGCTTGGGCGGGCGCTGGAGGTGTGGCGGCTGACCGGGGTGCCGCTCTCCGTGTGGCAGGCGCGTGGGCGCGCGCAGGCGGCTCCGGAGGTTGGCCGAGTGTTGAAGCTCGCCCTCATGCCCCCGCGTGAACTCTTGCGTGAGCGGATTGCCGAACGTTTTACCCAAATGCTTAAGGCCGGTTTCATTCAGGAGGTCGAGGCCCTGCGCGCGCGCGGCGATCTGCACCTCGGCCTGCCGTCCATGCGCTCCGTGGGCTATCGTCAGGTCTGGGAATATCTTGAGGGCACCCATACCTATGAACGGATGGTTGAGCTAGGCGTGAACGCGACCCGTGGGCTGGCCAAGCGGCAGATGACCTGGCTGCGCAG
>JARJMX020000088.1 GCA_029335925.2 Gammaproteobacteria bacterium | reverse complement strand
GACCTCGACCAGCCCCAGGCCGCCTTCGAACCAGCCACCGCGCGAGTGAGCGCCGCCCGGGCCCAAGACACCCTGGCCGAAAACCAGACGCAGTAAGCCACGCTGATAGCCGATCGACCGGGCCTCATTACCCGCGTCTCTGCCGAAATCGGCCAGGTCGGGGCCGCACGACAGGAGGTGTTATGTGTGGCCTACGATGGCGAGCGCGAGGTGCATGTGCGGGTCGGTGAGGTGACCGCCCAGGCCATGCCGGTGGGAACGCCAGTTCAGGTGCGGCTTGGGTCCTCGCCCGAGCAGCGGCTCGAAGGGCAGGTGCGCGAGATTGCCCCCGCCCTGGACGCCACACGCAGCGTGCTGGTGAAGGTGGCCCTACCCGGTGCGCCACAGGATCTGCGTCTTGGTCTGACCGCCGAGATTTTCCTGCCCGCTGCACAGGGTGAGGCCACCTACTGGCTGCCCGCCTCGGCCCTATTCCAGCAGGGGAACGCCACTGCCGTCTGGGTATTGGATGCGAACGAGCGGGTGGCCCTGCACGAGGTCGAGGTCTTGGCGTACCGCGAGGACGGCCTTCTGGTGCGCGGCCTGACCGAGGGCGCGCGCGTCGTGGCCGCCGGGGTGCACAGACTGAGCGCGGGCCAGACCGTCCGCCCGGTGCCCTACGATGGCCCGTTCAAGGGTCGCGGCCTATGAAGGGCTTCAACCTCTCCGACTGGGCGCTGCGCCACCCGAGCTTCGTGCTCTACCTGATGCTACTGACCCTGGCCCTGGGCGCGTTCAGTTACGGCAAGCTCGGCCAGTCGGAAGACCCGCCGTTTACCTTCAAGGTCATGCTGGTGCAGGTGGCCTGGCCAGGCGCCACAGCGCGCGAGATGGAACAGCAGGTGGTGGATCGGATCGAGAAGGTCATCCTCGAAACCGAGCATGTGGACATCGTGCGCAGTTTCTCCCGGCCTGGGGCGGCCAACATTTTCGTCATCGGCAAGGACAGTGCTCCCTCCAAAGCCATGCCGGGAATGTTCTACGACATCCGCAAGCGGGTCGGCGACCTTCGCGCGAGCCTGCCGGAAGGAGTGCAGGGGCCATTTTTCAACGACGAGTTCGGCGACACCTTCGGCAACATCTTTGCCCTTACCGGCGATGGCTTCAGCCCCGCCCAATTGCGGGATGCGGCCGACGCTATCCGCAAGGAGCTTTTGCGCATCCCAGATGTGGCCAAGGTGCTGATCTTAGGCGAGCAGAAAGAGCGGGTGTTCATTGAGCTTTCCAATAGCCGACTCGCCAACCTCGGCTTCTCCGTGCCGCAGCTCATCGAAGTGCTGCGTGGACAGAACGTCATCGCCGCCACGGGGGCCTACCACACCCCAACCGACCGCATCTTCGTGCGCCCCGAGGGCTCCTTCCAATCCCTTGATGATCTGCGTGAGCTGCCGATCCCGCTAGAGGGCCACACCCTGCGCCTGGGCGAGGTGGCAGAGATCAAGCGCGGCTACGAAGACCCACCCCCTGCCCTGTTCCGCTTCATGGGCCAGCCGGCCCTTGGCATCGGCGTGGCCATGCGCAAGGGCGGGGATGTGATCGCCCTCGGCCACGCCCTGGATGCAGCCATGGCGCGGATCGAACAGCAGTTGCCGGTGGGCATGGCGCTGCACCGAGTCAACGACCAGCCGGCGGCCGTCAAGCGCGCGATCAACGAGTTCCTCAAGGTGGTCGCCGAGGCCGTTGTGATCGTGCTGGCAGTGAGCTTTTTGAGCCTCGGCCTGCGTGCGGGGCTGGTGGTGGCCCTGTCCATTCCGCTGGTGCTGGCCGGGACCTTTTTTCTCATGCATCTGTTCGGGATTGGTCTACACAAGATCTCGCTCGGCTCCCTGATCCTCGCCCTGGGTCTGTTGGTGGACGATGCGATCATCGCGGTGGAGATGATGGCGGTGAAGATGCACGAAGGCATGGAGCGGATGAAGGCGGCGAGTTTCGCCTACACCACCACCGCCTTCCCGATGCTCACCGGTACTCTGATCACCGCGGCGGGCTTTCTGCCGATCGCCCTAGCGCAGTCCTCGGTGGGCGAGTTCACCCGTTCGATCTTCCAGGTCGTGACCATCGCCCTGCTTCTCTCCTGGCTGGTCGCGGTCATCGTTATTCCCTACCTTGGCTACCACTTTCTGGCAGAGCGCAACGCGGCCAGCCCCCCCCACAGCCGCAGCGGACGCTGGCTTGCGCTCATCACCGCAGCCCAACACACCCTTGCCGAGCGTTTCCTCGCCTGCTTCCGCCACCTGATCGAAGCCTGTGTGCAACACCCGGTACGGGTGATCGCGCTTACCGTGGCCGCCTTCATTGGCTCCATCGGCCTGTTTGGCTTGGTCGAGAAGCAGTTCTTCCCGGACGCCACCCGGCTGGAGCTGATCGTCGACCTCAAGCTGCCGGAAGGCGCGTCGCTGGCGGCCACCCAGGCGGTCAGCCACAAGCTCGAAGACTTCCTCGCTACCCAAGGCCAGCATATCGACAACTACGTGGCCTACATAGGAGAAGGTTCGCCGCGCTTCTACCTACCGCTTGATCAGCAACTGCCCGACATCAGCTTCGCCCAGTTCGTCATCACCACCAAAAGCATTCCCGACCGCGAAGCCTTGCGCAGCAAGCTGATTGCCCTGCTCAATGAGGGGAGCGAGTTTGCCGGGGTGCGCGGGCGGGTGATCCGGCTGGAGA
>JARJMX020000083.1 GCA_029335925.2 Gammaproteobacteria bacterium | reverse complement strand
TCACCCACCCCGACCCGAAGGAGGTGGTGATCATTGGCGGCGGCGACTGCGGTACCTTGCGCGAGGTGCTCAAACATCCTGGCGTTGCGAAGGTCACGCAGATCGACATCGACGAGCAGGTCACCCGCATGGCGGAGAAATGGTTCCCCGAGCTGTGCGCCGCCAACGGCGACCCGCGCGCCGATCTGCGTTTCGATGACGGCATCAAGTACATGCGCGAAGCCCCGACAGCCTCGGTGGACATCATCATCGTCGACTCCACTGATCCGGTCGGCCCGGGCGAGGGCCTGTTCGGCCCGGCCTTCCTCGCCGATTGCTACCGTGTGCTCAAACCAAACGGAATCATGGTGGGCCAGAGCGAATCGCCCTTCTATCACCTGGACATCCTCAAGAACTACCACCGGGCGATGATCCAGGCCGGCTTCAGCGAGCGCCGCAGCCTGCTGTTCCCACAGCCGGTCTATCCGGGCGGCTCGATCACCTGCACTCTAGCGAGCAAGGGCCTGCCGCTCGATGCCTTCCGCCGCGCCGATGCCGAGACCAAAGGTTTTGCCACCCGCTACTACAACGCGGATGTGCACCAAGGCGCCCTCACCCCGCCCGAGTTCATGCGTGAGGCCCTAGCGAACCTGTGAACCTCCCATCGGTCGATAGAGCTTGTATAATCAAGTACTTGCCTTGCCATTTTTCGGTCACAGGGCGACGCCATATCGGTTGCAACCATGCTCTATCCCGAAACCTTCGAGGTCATCGTCATCGGCGGCGGCCACGCCGGCACCGAGGCCGCGCTGGCCGCGGCACGCGCGGGCGCCAGGACCCTGCTTCTGACCCACAACATCGAGACCGTTGGCGCGATGAGCTGCAATCCGGCCATCGGCGGTATCGGCAAGGGGCACCTGGTCAAGGAGATCGATGCCCTTGACGGTGCCATGGCCCGCGCTGCCGACCGCAGCGGCATCCAGTTCCGCATCCTTAACGCGCGCAAGGGCCCGGCGGTGCGCGCCACCCGCGCGCAGGCCGACCGCAACCTCTACCGTATCGCCATCCGCCAGATGGTAGAGAATCAGCCCAACCTATGGGTGTTCCAGCAGGCGGCCGACGATTTGATCGTGGAGGGGGATCGCGTCACTGGTGTGGTCACCAACACCGGCATCCGCTTCCCTGCGCGTGCGGTGGTGCTCACTGCCGGCACCTTCCTCGGCGGCAAGATCCACATCGGCATGGAGAACTACGCCGGCGGGCGCATGGGCGATCCCCCGTCCATCGCCCTCGCCCGCCGCCTGCGCGAGCTTCATCCGCGCGTTGGCCGCCTGAAGACTGGCACTCCGGCGCGCATCGACATCCGCTCGCTCGATCTTTCGGTGATGGAGGAACAGAAGAGTGACGACCCCGTCCCGGTGTTTTCCTTCCTAGGCTCGCGTGCCGAGCACCCACGCCAGGTGAGCTGCTACATCACCTACACCACTGAGCGCACCCACGAGATCATCCGATCCAACCTCGACCGTTCGCCCTTGTACGCTGGGGTGATCGAAGGTATCGGCCCGCGCTACTGCCCCTCGATCGAGGACAAGGTGGTCCGTTTCGCCGACAAGGAGCGCCACCAGGTGTTCGTCGAGCCGGAGAGCCTGACCTCGATGGAGATCTACCCCAATGGGGTTTCCACCTCCCTGCCCTTCGATGTGCAGCTTGAGATGTACCGCTCGATCAAGGGCTTCGAGCGCTGCCATATCACCCGCCCGGCCTACGCCATCGAGTATGACTACTTCGACCCGCGCGACCTTAAGCCCACGCTGGAAACGAAGGTGCTCGATGGCCTGTTCTTCGCCGGCCAGATCAATGGCACCACCGGCTATGAGGAGGCCGGTGCCCAGGGCCTGGTGGCCGGCATCAACGCCGCGCGTCAGGCCCGTGACTTGGAACCGTGGACACCACGACGCGAGGAGAGCTACATCGGGGTGATGATCGACGACCTCATCACCCTCGGTACCAACGAGCCCTACCGCATGTTCACCAGCCGCGCGGAATACCGCCTACTCTTGCGCGAGGACAACGCCGATCTGCGCCTGACCGAGCTCGGGCGGCGTTTGGGTATCGTCGGCGAAGAGCGCTGGCGCGCCTTTAACGAAAAACGCGAGGCCATCGAACGCGAGCGCCAACGGCTGCGCGAACTCATGGTCACACCGACAAGCCCAGCAGGCCAGGCCCTGCGTGCGCAGGGCATCGCACTCTCGCGCGAATCCACCGCCCTGGACCTGCTCAAGCGCCCCGAACTGGACTATGCGAAGCTCTCCACCCTACCCGGCATCGGCCCAGGTATGGCGCGTGAGGACGTGGCAGAACAGATCGAGGTGCAGGTCAAATACGCCGGCTACCTCGACCGGCAGCAGGAAGAGATCGAACGCGCCCGCCGCAACGAGGAGACCGTGCTGCCGGAGGACCTCGATTTCGATACCATCAGCGGCCTCTCCAACGAAATCAAGCAAAAGCTCAAGGCCCACCGCCCAGCGACCCTGGGCCAAGCCTCACGTATCCCCGGGGTCACGCCTGCAGCCATCTCTCTGCTTTTGATCCACCTGAAAAAGCGGCAGCTGGCCGCCAAGAGCGTATGAACGTCAAACCCGACTCCACCGTCACCTGCCCCGCCTGCGGGCATAGATGGACGGCGACCATGCCCCTTGATGCCTGCCAGTGGTACCTGCCCTGCCCGCTCTGCGATACCCTGCTTGGCCCCAAACCGGGTGACTGTTGTGTGTTCTGCTCCTTTGGCGACACCCCCTGCCCGCCGGTCCAGCGCGAACAGCCGCACTGTACGGGAGGCTGCGGTGGGCACGCTTGATCGGAACATCCTCGCCGCGCATCTTGCCGATGGCATCGCCAGCATGGGGCTCGTCATCCCAGAGAAAGCCCAAGCTGCCTTGCTCGACTACCTGGAGCTGATGGCCAAGTGGAACCGGGCCTACAATCTCACCGCGATCCGCGACCCGTTGGAGATGGTGGACAAGCACCTGCTCGACTCGCTCAGCCTGCTGCCGCACGTCGCCGATGCCCCGCTGCTCGACGTCGGTGCGGGCGCCGGCCTGCCTGGCCTCGTGCTGGCCATCGTCCGGCCCGAGCTTGAGGTGACTACGGTCGACGCTGTGGCCAAGAAGGTGCGCTTCATGGAGCACGCCATCCGCACCCTAAGGTTGAATCGCGCCCGCGCCCTGCATACCCGCATTGAGACACTGGAGGGTTATTATCCCCAGATCACGAGTCGCGCCTTTGCCTCGCTGACCAATTTTCTTACCCTCACCCGCCACCTGCTCGTCCCAGGCGGGCGCTGGCTGGCCATGAAGGGCCAGATACCGAATGATGAGCTGGCAAAGCTGCCCGCCTGGGCCGAAGTGGTCGCCACGCCCCGTCTTGCCGCCCCGGCCGTCCTCGGTGAGCGCCATCTGATCATCCTGTGTGACAAGGAAACCTCGTGAGCGCGATCGTTCTCGCCATCGCCAACCAAAAGGGCGGAGTGGGCAAGACCACCACCGCCGTGAACCTCGCCGCCGGCATGGCACTCGCCGACAAGCGGGTGCTTCTGATCGATTTCGACCCGCAGGGCAACACCACCACCGCCAGCGGGCTGGACAAGCACACCATCGCGCCGACCGCGGCCGAGCTGCTGCTGGGTGAGGCGGAGATCGGCGCCTGTATCCACCCGACCGAGTCGGGCGACTTCGACATCCTGCCCGCCAACGGTGATCTCACCGCCGCCGAGGTGCACCTGGTGAGCAAGATCGGCCGTGAGATAGTCCTGCGCAACGCCTTGCAGACCGTGCTGGAACGCTATGACATGGTCATCATCGACTGCCCACCGGCGCTCAACATCCTCACCGTCAACGCGCTGGTCGCGGCCCAGGGGGTGGTGGTGCCCATGCAGTGCGAATACTTCGCCCTCGAAGGACTATCCGCCCTGATGAACACCCTCGAGCAGGTACGCGCCGCGGTGAACCCCAACATTGCCATCTTCGGCGTGCTGCGCACCATGTTTGACGGGCGCAACCGCCTGGCGCAGGAGGTCTCCCAACAACTGGAGGCCCACTTCGGCCCCCGCCTATTCCAGACCATCATCCCGCGCAACGTGCGTCTGGCCGAGGCCCCGAGCCACGGCCTGTCCGGGCTTGCCTACGACCCCACATCCGCCGGCGCGCAGGCCTACGTGCAGCTGGCCCAGGAGGTCATGGAGCGATTGATGAAGGAGCGTGCCGCATGAATGCCACCGCCAAGCGGGGCCTCGGCCGGGGCCTGGAATCCCTGCTCTCCTCCAGTGACAAGCCGCGCGAGGGCGAGCTGCGCACCCTGCCGATCTCCGCGATCCGTCCCAACCCTTGGCAGCCGCGCCAAGGTTTTGCACCAGAGCAACTTGAACAACTGGCCACCTCGATCAAGACCCAGGGCCTGCTGCAGCCGGTGATCGTCCGCCCGGCGGGCGACGGCTATGAACTGATCGCAGGCGAGCGCCGCTGGCGCGCGGCCGGGCTGGCCGGCCTCACCCACATCCCGGCGATGGTGCGCCAGGTGGACGATCGCACCACCGCCGCCCTCGCCCTGGTCGAGAACCTTCAGCGCGAGGACCTCCATGCCTTGGAGAAGGCGCAGGGTATCAAGCGCCTGATCGAGGAGTTTGGCCTCACCCACCAGCAGGCCGGCGAGGCTGTCGGTCATTCGCGCACCCACGTAAGCAACCTGCTGCGCCTGCTCGAACTCGCCCCGGCGGTGCAGGGGCTGGTGGAGACCGGCCAACTCGACATGGGCCATGCCCGCGCCCTGCTCCCCCTGCCCAGGGCACAGCAGGAAGAGGTGGCGAAGAAGATTGTCGCCCAGCAGATGACGGTGCGCGACGTCGAGACCCTCGTCGCCCGCCTGCTCCAGACCCCGCAGGCTAAGACCCCAGCGCCCAAGGCCGCCGACCCGAACATCACCGATCTCGAACGCCGCCTGAGCGAATATCTCGGCACCCCCGCGCAGATCCGCCACGGCCAGCGCGGCAAAGGCCAGATCATCCTGCGCTACAGCTCGCTCGACGAGCTCGACGCCCTGCTCTCGCGCTTGACCCCCGCGGACTGAGCACATCCTCAGTCTTTGGGGTAGGGCCGCACGTCCATCTCCAGCCAGGCCCGCGTGCCGCCGCCCTCGCGCGGCTCTATCCCCAGCCGCCAGCCCTGTACCCGCGCGAGCTGGCGCGCGATCGACAGGCCGAGGCCGCTGCCGCCGGTCGAAAGGCTGCGCGACGCCTCCAGACGCACGATCGGCTCGAACACCGCCTCACGCATGTCCTGCGGGATGCCGGGGCCGCGATCCAGAACCTCGAAGCGCACGCGTGTCGGCGTGCAGTCGAGCACCAGCTCGACCGGCTGAAAGCCGCCATAGCGCCAGGCGTTGTCGACCAAGTTGGTCAGGATTCGGCTCAGGGACTGGGGCACGCAGCGGCCGCGACAAAGGGCGGGGCCGCTGAAGCTCAGCCCCGTGCCGCCCCGCCGCAACTCTTCGACCAGCTGGCTGGTGAAGGCGACGAGATCCGTCTCCTCCTCCGCCATCGTCTCCGCCCGGGCAAGCTGCAGAGCCTGGCCGATCAGGCGATCCATCGCCTCCACGTCACGCACCATCGAATCGTGCACCCCCCCGGTACCGTCCCGCGGCAACATTTCCAGCGCCAGCCGCAGGCGGGCCAACGGGGTGCGCAGGTCATGCGACACGCCCGCCAGCAGGGTGGTCTTGTCATGCTCGTGCCGACGCAGGGCCCGCATCATCTGCTCGAGCTGCTCGGCCAGCTCGCACACCGCGCGCACCTCGCACCCCCCAGGCGCCAGGGGGGCCGGCTGTCCGCGCCCCCAGATCTGGGCGGTGCGCGAGATGCCCTCCACCGGACGCACCAGCCTGCGGGCCAGGAGCAGTGCGACCAGCCCCGCCAGCAGCGCCGACCCCAGCAGGACCAGAC
>JARJMX020000199.1 GCA_029335925.2 Gammaproteobacteria bacterium | reverse complement strand
GACTCCCGCCCCCGCCGGTACGGCCATCGGCCTGAACGAGCCGCTGCAACACGCGCTGACCGGCCGCCCGTTGGGCTGCTCCTCGCCGCTCGGCCAAGCCTGCGCCACGGTGTCGCGCCTGCCCTTCTTCCAACGCGAGTTCGCCGCCAACGAGTCCTGGCGGCTGTGGTTCATCGTCGGCCTGCCGTTCGGCGGGCTCTTCGCCGCGCTAAGTGCCGGCCAAGTCGGCTGGGTTTTGGACATGGGCACGGCCTACGAGGCCATGCTCCCCAAGGCCTTGTGGCTGAAGGCGCTGGTGCTGTTCACGGGCGGAGTGCTGATGGGCCTCGGCGCGAGGCTTGCGGGCGGCTGCACCAGCGGCCACACCATCGTCGGGGTAGCCCTGCTCAACCCGCCCAGCGTGCTCGCCTCCATCCTGTTCTTCGTCGGCGGACTGGCCATGGTGCAGGCCCTCTGGCGGCTCACCGGGGCAAGCTGAAATGGGCCAGAAACTGCTGTTCCTGGCCCTAGGCGCGTTGTTCGGTTTCCTCCTCAGCCGCGCGGGGGCAACCGAACCCGAGCTGATCGCCCGTCTGTTCCTGTTCGAGAACCTGCACCTGTTGTGGGTGATCGCCAGCGCTATTGCCGTTGGCGCCTTGGGTGTTGCCCTGATGCGTAAGACCAACCTGCGGGTGATGGGCAAAAACGAAGTCATTCGCTTCGAGAACAAGCCCTACCTGCGCACCCTTGTGCCAGGAAGCCTCGTATTCGGCATCGGCTGGGGCCTGACCGGCGGTTGTCCGGGCACTGTCATGGCCATGCTGGGCGAGGGCAAGCTTTACGTCTTGCCCATCATCGCCGGCCTCTTGGCCGGGACCTGGCTATTTGGCCTGTGGAGGAGCCGTTCCCATCAAGCCAGCTGATCGCCCAACACCCCACCCTGGCCCTTGACGAAGCCAAGATAGAGCTGGGCGAATTCGGGTACGACGGAAGCCTTGACCGCCGGAACCTCGGCTAGCGCCTTGCGGTAGGCCGCCACACGCGGCAGCTCCGCCCCCACTAGGGCCTCGGCGCCATTCGCCTCAAGCAGATCCAGGCGCATGAAGAAGGGCGCAAAGGCACAATCCACGAGACCGAAAGACTCGCCTGCGAAGTAAGGCCCACCCTCGTGCAGGCTCGTCTCCAGTACGTTGAGCAAGTGACGCAGGCCAGCGCCCGCCTCGGTGGCCTTGTCCGCGTCCTTCGCGGTCATCCAGTGCCACAGGCCGCCGAACAGGTCGTCCGCGAGGGCGACAAAACCCCGCTCACGCGCGCGGACCAGCGGATCGGCCGGCAACAGGGATGGCGGATGGGTCTCGTCGAGGAACTCGTTGATCACCTGCGACTCGAACAGCACGGCATCACCCACCTTGAGCAGAGGAACCTTACCGCGCGGGGAGAGTATGGCCAGCCACTCTGGTGGCTCCTTTGGATTGAGATAGGTCACCCCACATGGAATGCTCTTGTGCTGGATCAGGATATTGACCCGCTGTACGAAGGGACAGATCTTAAAGCCGACCAATTCGAGTTTCATGCCCGCTTGCCTCAAGCTTGAATTGAAATAGAGATCATTAGTATGCACCAAGCATCGCCGCCTATCGCGGACACTCAGCGCCTGGATACCTGGCTGTGGGCTGCGCGCTTCTACAAGACCCGCTCGCTGGCCAAGGAGGCGATCGAGGGCGGCAAAGTGCGCCTGAACGGCCACCCGGCCAAGCCCGCCGCGAAGGTCCGTCCAGGCGATGAGTTGGATGTGAACCGGGCGGGCGAGCATATGCAGGTACGGGTGGTGGCGCTCAACACGCAGCGGCGGCCAGCGAGCGAAGCGCAAAGGTTGTATGTAGAGTCCGCCGAAAGCCTAGCCCGGCGGGAGGGCGAACGCGAACTGCGCCGCCTGGCGGGAGGAACA
Organism: Gammaproteobacteria bacterium; assembly: GCA_029335925.2. Classification (GTDB taxonomy): domain Bacteria; phylum Pseudomonadota; class Gammaproteobacteria; order Halothiobacillales; family Halothiobacillaceae; genus Thiofaba. The sequence goes on along the minus strand of JARJMX020000199.1, from coordinate 2,298 downwards.
CCCGCCCCGTCACGCAAACCGGACAGCCATGCGCGCGAAGCCCTGCGTCGGCTGCGTGGCAAGGCCTGACGCCTCCCTGACAAGCCCCTCCCCATAACCCCCCCTATACGCAGTCGGTTATTCTCAACCACCTGCCCTCATTCCACGGATGCACAGCATGAATACCGTCCGCCCTCTGCGGATATCCCTGATGCCCTGCTCCCATAGTGTCCCGATGGATGTGCAAAAGCATTTCCCTATGCAAACGCGTTGAAGTTATCGGCAGTGGAAGCGATCGCGGGCGACCGCGACCTGATAAAAGCGTTGATGAAGAAGACATTATAGGAAGTGCTCGAAGGCGAGATGACCGAATTTCTCGGCACGGCCCCGGGAGCGCGAACAGAGGGCCGAAACAGCTACCGGACTGGCGACTACAGTCGCAACAGGGTCAGCCGTATCGGCAAGATTAAGTTACTTATCCCGCCTGATCGCCGCGGTGAATTCTCCACTGCGTTCTTTGATCGCAACCAAAGGGGCGAGAAGGCGCTGGTGGGCGCGCTGGCGAAGATGTACGTGCTCGGCGTGAGCTTTTTCGGCCTGTTAGGCCATGTCGGACACGGACCACTCGCGCCAGCCTCCGAGGAGGGGAAAATACAGACCAAGACGCACGGGGCGGTCGGGGTCAAGGGCTGTCAGCAGGTCGGCATAGCCCTCCAGCTGGGGGCGGTAATGCTCCTGCTGGCGATCGAGGAAGTCCGCCAGCGTCTCCCCGGCCGCGGGCTCGGCGGTTTTGTAGTCGATGATCCAGCGCGTATTCCCGTCGATGAAGCTGCGGTCGATCACTGCGCTGACAGGAATGCCGCCGATCACACCAGCAAGCGCCCATTCACAGCGCGCGTCTTCATGCGCGGCCAGAATCCAACGGCCGCGGGGGTCAGCCAGCGAGCCTTCCACGGCGCGCACAACGCGCGCTATGGCCTCATCCAGCATCCGTTCCGCTACACCGAGTTCACGTAAACTACGGCGCAGGGCAGGTTCTGCCCGATGCAGACGCTCCGCCGACCATCCTTCCAGCCCTTCCCGGGCGATATGTTCGAGCAGGCGATGCACCAGCGTACCCACGTGACGCGGGGTCTCGTCCCCCTCATACCAGCCGTTCCCCGTCTCCTCCTGCCAGGCAGCGCGTCGGCTGAGCGGCCGGGCCAAGGACTGGCCGACCGGAAGACCTGGTGGCGGGGCGGGCGGGCGCCAGTCGAGCGGCAGACGCCGAAGGGTCGAACGCGGAGGCAGGAGGTCGGACGATTCCGGCGCGGGGGCGGCCGTGACAGGTGCAGGCGGTTCCACCCGATCCTTGATTCCCGGCCAGAGGCGCGCGAGCAGGGACGGCGCGGGAGGTTGCCAACCCCCATCCTTATCGAGTGGCACCTCAGCCAAGAGATGCAGGCGCCGTATTGCACGGGTCGCAGCCACGTACAGTAGGCGGCCATCCTCGTAGCTGCCGCGGGCATCCTGGATGCGTCGCAGCCAGGTGTACAACGGGCTATCCTGTTCGCCTACGCCCTTGATGGGGGCCAGCAATAGGTCGACCTCCCGCTCAAGCCACAGCAAGAGCTGGTTGTCGTTGCCACGCGGCACCCGCGCCAGCCCTGGCACGATCACGGTATGGAATTGCAGGCCCTTGGACTTATGGATGGTCATAACTTGGACGCAAGCCCCGCTCTCCGGTGGGGCAAACAGCTCCTTCAGAGCCTGCTCCAGCGTGGCCGCATCCAGCTCATCCCCCAGGGCATCGAGTAGGTCAAAGAAGATGCGCGCCTCTTCCAGCTCCCGCGCGCTTTGTACACAAGCGGGCCCGCCCAGCGCCAGCCAGGCGCCTTCAACCTGGCGACGCAGCGACACGCGCCCGCTCACAGCCAGGCTGACGCGCAAAACCTCGCGCAGGCGCAGCAGACGGGTCCGACCCACCTCACCGAGCGCGACAAGGCGGGCCGGCTCGTTCAAGCACTGCCAAAGGGTGGTCTCCGCGCCATCCCCGGCCAGCGCGTGCTCGTCGCCAAGCGACAGACCGCACCACGGCGCGCGCAGCTCGGCCAGCCAGGCAATGCGGTCCGCCGGGTGCAGCAGGGCGCGGGTCAAAGCCAGCAGGTGCTGCACCATGGGCTGGTCGGGCAGCTGCTCGATCTCGACCGCCTGGAAGGGGATACCGGCTGCGCGCAGACCGGGCAGGATGCGGGTAAGATGCCCGCGCGAGCGGACCAGGATAGCGACGCTGCGGTCAGCAAGCTTCACCTCGCTGTCGTTTTCAAGCTGGGCCAGGGC
>JARJMX020000074.1 GCA_029335925.2 Gammaproteobacteria bacterium | reverse complement strand
GTCAGCGTGCGGGCGAGCATGGCCTGACCGCAGCCTACATCGCCCTGCTCGATGCCCCGCATCCGGGGGTGCTCGAGGGGCTTGAGCGGCTGGGCCTGGTAGCCCTCGACGATGTGCAAGCCGTGGTCGGGCAGGCGGTGTGGGAGGAGGCCCTGTTCGACCTGATCAACCGCCTGCGTGAGCACGCCGTGCCCCTGCTCTTGGCCGCGGACCAGCCTCCGTCCGCCTTACCTGTCGCCTTGCCGGATCTGGCTTCGCGCTTTGGATGGGGACCGATCCTGCGCCTTGAAGGGTTGGACGATGCCGCCAAGCTCGAGCTGTTGCGCCGCCGCGCCGGGGAGCGGGGGGTCATCCTTCCGGACGAGGTGGGGCGCTACCTTCTGGAGCGCTTGCCGCGCGATCCATCCAGCCTGCTTGAGGGCTTGGAGCGCCTCGACCGCGCGTCGCTGGAGCGCCACCGCAAACTCAGCCTTGCTCTAGCGCGGGAGGTGTTGGGGGAGGGGCGTTGAACCGGCTTTGACGCCGCTTCAAATGACCTTCGAGAACCGCTGCATGGTCTGCCCGCCAAGGTATCGGTCGAATGGCATGCAGATGTTGCGGATCAAGAGGCGGCCGCGCGGTAGGACTCGGATGCCGTGCTCGTCCATCTCCAACAGCCCATCCGCTTGCATGGGTTTGAGGCGCTCGAGTGCGTGGGCGAAGTAGTCCTGGACATGGATGCCGTGCCGGGCGCCGAAGCTCGTGTAGTCAAGGCTGAACTGGCAGATCAGTTCCATGATCAGGTCGCGGCGGATATGGTCGTCCTCGGTCATGCACAGACCGCGCTCGATCGGCAGCCGGCCCTCCTTGAGTGCCGCCTCGTAAGCCTCCATCTCCTTCACGTTTTGGCTATAGCAGCCCGCCACCTGGCTGATCGAGGAGACGCCAAAGGCCAACAGGTCGCACTCGGCGTGGGTGGTGTAGCCCTGGAAGTTGCGGTGCAGGCTGCCTTCGCGCTGGGCGATGGCGAGGCTGTCGTTGGGCAGGGCGAAGTGGTCCATGCCGATAAACACGTAGCCCGCCGCGGTCAGGTGCTGGATGCTGGCCTGGAGGATGGCGAGCTTTTCCGCAGGGGCAGGCAGGTCGGCCTCGTTGATCCGCCGCTGCGGCTTGAAGCGGGTCGGCAGGTGGGCATAGTTGAATATCGACAGGCGGTCGGGACGGGCCTCCAACACGCGATCCAGTGTTTTTAGGAAGCGGGTCACATTCTGGTGCGGCAGGCCGTAGATCAGGTCGATGCTCACCGAATGGAAGCCCTCGGCGCGCGCGGCGTCGAGTACGGCGAAGGTTTCTTCCGGCGACTGGATGCGGTTGACGGCCTGCTGCACCTTCGGGTCGAAGTCCTGCACGCCGAGGCTCATGCGGTTAAAACCGAGCTCGCGCAGGAGTTTGACGGTCTCGGCATTGGCCTCGCGGGGGTCGATCTCGATCGAGTATTCGCCCTCATCGTCGTCGCGTAGCCGGAAGCGATCGCGGGTGGCGGCCATCAGGCGGCGCATTTCGTCGCCAGACAGGAAGGTCGGGGTGCCACCGCCCCAGTGCAGCTGATCGACCACGCGGGAGGTGTCCACGTCGCGGGCGATGAGATCCATCTCTTGCTCGAGCAGGTCAAGGTAGGGTGCGGAGCGGGTGCGGTCCTTAGTGGCGATCTTGTTGCAGGCGCAGTAGAAGCAGACCGTATCGCAGAACGGGATGTGGAAGTAGAGCGACAGCGGGCCGCCCTGGGCATTGCTGCGCGCGAGGGCCTCGCGGTACTCGGCCTCGCCGAAGCCTTCGTGGAACTGTACGGCGGTCGGGTAGGAGGTGTAGCGCGGGCCGGCGGTGTCGTAGCGCTGGATCAGGTCGGCGTCGAAGATAAGGTCTTGGTTCATGTGCGGCTACAATGCGCCGCATTGTGAGCGGTGCGGCGTGATGGACGAATTATTAAAGATTCTAGACTACTTTGGTGTTGTGGTTTTTGCCATCAGTGGCGGGTTGACAGCCGCGCGCAAGGGCATGGACCTGGTGGGCTTTGCCCTGATCGGCACCGTGACCGGCATCGGCGGCGGCACCCTGCGGGACCTTTTGCTCGACAAGCCGGTTTACTGGCTGACCGAATGGGAGTACGTATTGCTGACGGTCTTAGCCGCCTGGAGCGTGTTCCTGTTCGCCCGTGCCTTCACCACGCGCACCGCGGCCGCGTGGCTGAACTGGGCGGACGCCGTGGGGCTCGCGGCGTTCAGTCTGATCGGTGCCCAGGCGGCGCTGGCGGTGGGTACGTCGCCCTTCATCGCGGTGGTGATGGGCATGATGACCGCAAGCTTTGGCGGCCTGATCCGCGACATACTGTGCAATGAGCCGCCGATGATCTTGCACCGCGAGGTGTATGCCTCGGCGGCCGCCTTTGGGGCGATCGTGTTCGTTGGACTGCACGAACTGGCGGCGCCGGCCCTGCTGACCCTGACGGCCGGGTTCTTCACTACCCTGATCGTGCGCGGCCTGGGTATCGTCTACGGATTGCACCTGCCGGCCTTCCCGCGGAGTGAAGCCTGATTGATGGACGCGCTTGAGATCCGTGGCCTGACCAAGACCTACCGCAGTGGCACGCAGGCCCTCGCCGGCATCGACCTGACCGTCCCCGCTGGCAATTTTTCGCCCTGCTCGGGCCGAATGGGGCCGGCAAGACCACGACCATCGGGGTGTTGTCCTCGCTGATCACCCTGACCGCGGGCGAGGTGCGGGTGTTCGGTCTTGTCGCGATCACCGTTGCAGATCCTCGGCCCGGGGCGGCTCCTACGGGGTCATGAGAGGGCTTGCATTGGCAGGCCCCAGCCCCTACAGTGCGCCCCGAGTCGGCCAGACCATCGCTGTGTCCCTTGCGGGCATGGAGGAAAGTCCGGGCTCCATAGGGCAGGGCGCCAGGTAACGC
>JARJMX020000063.1 GCA_029335925.2 Gammaproteobacteria bacterium | reverse complement strand
TTCCAAGAGGGGGGGCTGGTTTATCCTCAATTTTATTCACAGCCAGTACCTAAAGCTAAAGCGTTTCTGCTGACATTGCTTCCAGAAAAAGAAAACACGCCAACATTATTTGAGGATCGCCCTAAAAATTGATTTTCCTTGATGGGCGTGACCCAAGGAACTTGTTCAAGCGATAAAGAGCGACTTGGTGTTATGCAGGTTTTAACTTCTTTCGACGTGCCCGTTCCAGAAACAACAACCTTCCAAGATGAAGCTATCTGCGCGTTAGCCAAGGCAGAAGGGAACTGGCTCTTCATTTGGTTCCAATTTAATGCGCCTGTAAACGAAGGGTTTTGCTTGGCATACACCTTAGACAGTGTAGAAAAAGTGTGCATCTTGACGGCTTCGGCCTCACTTGACACGACCTGCCAAGGATTTTCACGAGCAACATAACCCGTGATCGTGGTATTGATCAAAAATAAAGAAAAGATCATAGGGATAACCAACCACATAGGTTCACCTCTTAGGCTGCATAATAGACCGACACAACCTCGCGCAAGGTCTCTTCGCTGATCCTACCTTGGTTGTGCAAATACCTCAAATGCGCCTCCAAGCTCAACCCCAGATTGTTGGAGCGAATCCGATCCGCGATCATGGGCACTCGGGAGGCATCCTTGAGGATACCCACCAATTCTGAAGCCCCTCCCGTAATCACCTCCGCCGCCACCACATTGTTCTCGCCTTGCGCATCAGGCATGATAAGCTGATAAATCACGCCTGTCAAGATGCTGGCCAAGGTGGCCTCCACAAAAGACTCTTGGTAGAGCGAGCCGAGCTTCTGAACCGCTCCGAGGCTGCTGCGCGCATGGATGGAGGCGATCACATAGTGGCCCGACTCGGCCGCACGCACCGCCGCCGCCGCCGTATCCTGATCACGAATCTCCCCGATGACGATCACATCAGGGCACTGACGCATGGCCTCATGCACCCCTGCGGCAAAGCTCGCCACATCGCCATGCGGCCCTACCTCACGCTGGGTGACCACGCCTGCGGCGTGATCATCCGGGTAAAGAAATTCGATGGGGTCTTCGATGGTAATGATGTGCAGCGGGTATTCCCGATATAAGCGATTCACAATCGCCGCGATGGTGCTGGACTTGCCCGCTCCTGTGGCCCCGCTGACCAAAAGAATCCCACGCTGCGGGCGGGTGAATTGCTGAACTTGCACCGGCAGGTGTAGTGCCTCCAATTCAGGGGGGCGATCAGGGATGAGGCGCAAGGTCAAAGCTTTACGTGAGCGCGCATGCATAGTATAGGCGCTCAAGCGAAACCGAGCAGGCTTGATCTCGATGGTTCGGTTGATGCTCTGCCCTTGGTCAAGATGCGACTTCCAGTAGTGGGTGACTGAATGCAGCAGAGGAACCATCTCATCAAACGAGACCGGATCACCTTCTTCCACCGTCACCCAACCCGAAGGGGTTCGTATCCGAAGGTGCTGTCCTTCCACCGCCTGAATGTCCGAGAAAATAATGCCCCTCTGGAGCAAATCCGAAATACGCAACATGAGATTCATAACAAGTTCTCGCCTAAGATTGCCCGGTTTTGCTGGTATTGAACATCTGAAACAAGGTGTTGAATTTGACCCGCCCGAATTTTGACAGCGACACTGCTCGCCCCATTGGAAGAGGCGAGGCATTGCGCAGAAAGAATGCCCTCCTTGAGGCGCTGATGAACCACCAGCCGCAACACCGAGGCCAGGGATACCCGGTCGGAATCCGCCCCGCCCATCAAGCGCGCCAAGGCATCAATGGTGGAGGGGATGTCCGTGCCAAAACCCGTCGCCATGACCAAAAATCCGTTGGAGGCGGCTCGCACCATGGCACGGGCCGATTCCCCATCGCGCACTTCCCCGATAAACAAAATCACCGGCGTATTGGCCGGTTGGCTGCGCAAGACGCCCCGCATGGATTCCAACCAATCAGCTTGGCTGTCGCCCGCCACCCATGTTTGACGGCAAAAGCCCTCCCCATGCCAGCCATGGAGCGGCATCACAGGCGGGTCTTCCACCGTATAGGCAAACCCGCCGAAAGTCCTCAGCCGTGAGACCACCGTTGCACTTGCGGTCGTGGTTTTGCCGGAACCTGGCGATCCCGTGATGTACACCAAACCCCCGGAAGACAATATGGGCGACAACAAGGCCGCCCTCAAGAAATGGGGAAGAGGGGTTGGGGTGGCCTCCAGCGTCGGCGGATGAGAGGGGATGCGCCGTAGCGAATACCACACCCCATCCACCGCGTTGGATTCCACCCGCCCCCGAAAGAAATATCCATCATAACTAAGCATGAAGTCCTTCTTGTGGGCGCTGCTTGCGCGGGCAAGCAGACGCTCCAAGGTCGGCAACAAGCTGTTATCCTCCCGGATGGGGCCAGGGAAAAGCAGGCTCTGGCCCAAGTCCTGAGAAAACAGGTGGATGTCGGTGATGGAATCAAGTGCGCTCAATTTTTAATCCATCATAAATCAAACAAACAGGGAACGGGATGCCGCTTAGTTGGCCACCAAAATGATATTGCCAGGGCCAGCTTCGCATTGCTTCGTTGCGCGATCAGGGTAAAATTTCCCGTCCGTGTCTTTGACATCATGAGTTCCTTTGGTCGTGCCATTCACCCAAAGGCTCACAGTAGCCGCTGATGAAATACCGCGCACAAAATCCACACATTGCTCTTTAGGTACACCAGTAATGGTAATTTTGAACACTGTCGTTGGCGAAGCGCCAGCTTGGTCTCCAACGGCAGGAGTCACGTCCCCCCCCCACTTGTTTGTAATCTTTTTAGCGGCTGAATCAGCTTTGAAGCCCGACGGCACCAGTTTACCATCAATCACATTTTCGGGTTTGACCTGAGTATAGTCATTGGACATCCCAAAAACGCGCGTGATCGCCGCAGCCATCTGCGTGGTCGCCTGAACCTGAGAGTCCACGGACACCATGTTGGTGGCCATCTTATAGCCCCCATAGGCAATCACAGCGACGGCCGCGCCCACGCCGAGACCCAGCCAGGGTTCGGTCAGGGTCATACCGGCTTGGCGGCGACGAGAGGTTTGGGGTCGAGATTGAAGAGTCATTTGGGGTGCTCCTTGGATTGAGGTTTGGTTTTGAGATGAAACAACCATTTTCATTTTGGGTTACCCTCCGGGGTGGAAAAACCATCAAGATGATAGCACACTACGCGCCGACATAATCACACTGAAGAACGATCCGTAAATCATGATCACCATACCCGCGACCATAAACATAATGAGCGTCCTCACCATGCTCGCGGACGACTTGATCTTGGAAAGCGTCTTCTTCGCCAGTCGCGTTGCTATGGATTCTAATGCCGTGGCAAATTGGGAAGTTGTCCCATAGATACTGATCTCCCAACGGGTCTCCTCGTCAAACAAGTGCACACCCATCGCTTCAGCATCTGACAAGCCTCGACGCATCCTTGAACGTATAATATCAAAAAAATGACGCTCCCAAGGAGTAGCGATCTTGGAGAGCGACTGAAGGATTTCCGTCAAGGGGATGCCCGCCTTCAAGAACGCGGCAAAAGAGGTCAACACAATGCTGGATGTGACCTGACGATGTATGCTCCATGGCGCGATGTATTGATCAAGAAAATCCCGTACCCCCCCCACCATGCGCGGGGCGGTCACCCGAAAGGCCACAACCACCGCTGTAATAAAAGCCACAATACCTCCAATGATAAGGAAGATGTTGTCACCAAGGACAGCAATGAATCGCGCCTGCGTGGGCCACATGGGCCGTGGGCTGATTTCCTCAAAGACAGGCAAGATTGCGATGTTGAGCATATATAATAAAGCAAAGAGCATCAAGAGCAAAAATCCTGGGTAGACCAGCTCTCCATACAACGCCCCTGTGATCTCGCTCTTCACACTCGCCAGCCGATGCGCCATGCGCAAGCCTTGCGCCAAATTGCCCGCCCGCTCCCCCGCATGGATGGCCATGGCCTCAATGGGCGGCAGCCACAGCGCGAGCGCCTCCGCAAAGGACTTGGCCCGTCCATCCTTGCCGCGCATGGCGAGCAATGTCATCTCAATGTTCTTGGCACGCTGATCCTTTTTTTGTGTCCACCGCTTGTACAATATCTCCAAGGTTTCATAAGCAGGCTTGCCGTCCTCAATAAAACCTGCGGCCATGTCATAAAAGGCCCGCCTCTTTTCCGTCGTCCAAGGATTGAACA
>JARJMX020000059.1 GCA_029335925.2 Gammaproteobacteria bacterium | reverse complement strand
GCCTTCGATGGGCTCCGCAGGAGGGTTGGGTAGAGGCGGGAGGGGCTCGCCATGGGGGACAGCGGCAGCCAGGCGTTCGGCCAGTTGCTCGGCCTGTGTGCGACTCAAATCGCCCACCAGGGCGATCACCATGCCCGCGGCAACGTAGTGACGGCGGTGGAAGTCGCGCACATCCTCGACTTTAAGCGCCTGCAGGCTGTCCGCCTCGCCCTCCGGCTGGAAGGCGTAAGGATGATCTCCGTAGAGAGCCTTGTAGAAGGCGCGCCGAGCCACCTCCCCCGGCTGCTGCTCGCCGGCTTTCAAGCCCAGCAGGGCACGATCGCGCTCGCGAAGAAAGTCCTCCTCGGCTAAGCGCGGCCGCCCCATGACAGCGACGAAGGTCTCCACGGCCGGATCAAGCCGGGCAGGCTCACTCAGACTGCGCAGACTTAAGGTGGTGGCGTCCTGACTGACTGAGGCGCTAAAGCGCGCACCGACGTTCTCGAAGGCCTCAGCCACAGCCTGCGCATCCCTCTCACCCGCCCCTTGGTCTAATAGCGCCGCGGTCAGACTAGCCAGACCATGCGCCGCGCCATCACGCGCGCTTCCAGCATCGAAACTGACGCGGATATCAACCATCGGCAGGGCGTGGGTCTCGACGAACAGCACCCGGGCCCCGCCCGACGCCTCCCAGTGCTGGATAGGCAAGCCGGCCCACACGGGGACAGCCAAAAGCCAAAGCAACAGACCGCGCAACACATCAGCGTACATACCGGATACCTCCCATTGTTTCCGCAGGCTTCGACTTCACCCCGGGTTCGAGCGGCAGGGGATCGAGCACGCCGACCGTCAGCCGGTCATCGATCAGGTATTTGCGCGCCACGGCCTGCACCTGTTCGGCCGTCACCGCCTCGATGCCCGGCACGAGCTCATTCAAGCGCCGATACCCCAGACCCACCGTCTCATAGGCCCCAAGACGCATGGCCTGGTAGAACAGCGAGTCACGCCCATAAACATCGGCGGCGATGACCTGCGCCTTGACCCGTGCCAACTCTTCGGCGCTCACCGGCTCCTCGCGCAAACGAGCAACTTCCTGGCGCAAGGCCTGTTCAAGCTGGCCTATCGGCACCCCCTCCGAAGGCACGGCAGAAATCATGAATAACTCGTGCAGACGACTGTCGGCGTCATACCCCGCACTCACCTCGCCAGCGAGGCGCAACTCGCGCACCAGCCGCTGCTGCAGGCGCGCGCTCTGGCCGCCGTCCAGCACCCCGGCCAGGACCTTCAGCGCATAGACCTCCCATGCGGGCACGTCGTCCAGGAGCACCGGCACCCGGTACCCCATGAGCAGAGCCGGCAACCTGGCCGGGGCGCGCAGCACCATGCGCCGCTCCCCCGCCTGCTCCAAGGCCTGGCGACGCTCGCGTGGGGCAAGGCTCGAAGGTTTGAGCGACCCGAAATATTTCAGCGCCAGCCGCTTGACCTCTTCAGGCGTGACATCGCCCACCACCACCAGGGTGGCATTGTTCGGCGCATAGTGGGCGCGATACCAGCGGCGCAGATCCTCCACCCGCAGCCGCTCGAGATCATCCATCCAACCGATGATCGGGTGATGGTAGCCACCATTGGGCCAGGCGATGGCCTGGAACTGCTCGTACAGGCGCGCGTTGGGGTCGTCCTCCGTGCGCATGCGTCGCTCCTCCTTGACCACTTCGACCTCCTTGCGGAAGTCCTCCTCACGCAGAAGCAGGTTGCGCATGCGGTCGGCCTCAAGCTTGAAGGCGACCTCAAGGCTCTCCTTCGCCAGGGTCTGGAAGTAGGCCGTGTAGTCGCGGCTGGTGAAGGCGTTCTCCTGCCCACCGTGCGCGGCAATGATCTCGGAGAACTTGCCGGCGGGCACCTTGGTCGTGCCCTTGAACATCATGTGCTCGAGCATGTGCGAGATGCCCGTTAGCCCGCCGGGTTCATCGCTCGAGCCGACCTTATACCAGACCTGCGAGGTCACCACCGGGGCGCGGTGATCGGGCTGGACGAGGATGCGCAGACCATTGGGCAGGTGATCCTCGAAGACTTGGGGAGCAGCCTGCGTGAGACTTACGCAGCACAAGCCGACGCATAACAAAATCCATCGCCGCATGACGGGTCTCCGTGAAAGTTCGGGTCAAAAAGTTTATGGATGATACGATACAGGGACATCCCTAGCGTGCGACAAGAGCATTCCATGTTTGGTTTCCTGCGCCGTTTCCGGCGGGACGACAAGGCCATCGAAGCGTCCCACTCCGAATTCTCCGAGCCCCTGACCGAATCCCAGGCCGAGCCTGGCGAGCCCCCTGCTCTCGCGCAGGACGCTCCCCAACCCAGCATCGGACCGGTCCCGCTCTCACCGCCCCAAGAGGGGGAGCCTACCCAGACGCCTGTCGGCCGACTGTGGTCCAGCCTGCGCAGTAAGCTCGCCCGCACCCGCGCCAGCCTGACCGAAGGACTCGCCAGCCTCGTGCTGGGCAAAAAGCAGATCGATGATGAGCTGCTGGAGGACATCGAGACCCGTCTGCTGCTTGCCGATGTTGGCCTAGAGACCACACAGGAGATCATCGCCGATCTCACTCGGCGCGTGTCGCGCAAGGAACTCAAGGACCCTGAAGCCTTGCTCGAAGCTCTGTATGAACACATGGTGCGCCTACTGGAGCCGGTGGCCCAACCCCTGGTGATTGATCCGAGTAAGAAACCGCATGTCATTCTGGTGGTTGGAATCAACGGCGCAGGCAAGACCACCACCATTGGCAAGCTTGGCCAGCGTTATGCGCTGGCCGGGCACAAGGTGATGCTGGCCGCAGGAGACACCTTCCGCGCCGCCGCCGTCGAACAATTACAGGCTTGGGGAGCGCGCACCGGCGTATCCGTCATCGCCCAGGGCCAGGGCGCAGATGCCGCCGGGGTGGTGTTTGATGCCCTGCAGGCGGCCAAAGCGCGCGGCGCAGACGTGCTGATCGCGGACACGGCCGGTCGCCTGCATACCCAAGGGGGATTGATGGAGGAGGTCAAGAAGATCAAGCGCGTGCTCGCCAAGCTTGACCCAAGCGCCCCGCACGAGGTGCTTTTGGTTCTGGATGCGAGCATCGGCCAAAACGCACTGAACCAGGCCGTACAGTTCAACGAGGCCTTGGGCGTGACCGGACTTGTCATCACCAAGCTCGACGGCACGGCCAAGGGTGGCATCGTGTTTGCCATCACCCGTAAACTCGGCCTACCGATCCGCTTCATCGGCGTGGGGGAGAAGGCCGAGGACCTGCGCCCCTTCGTCGCGCGTGAATTCGTCGACGCCCTACTCGACCACGAGTCGTAAGGCCCGGAAGGCGGCCATGATCGAGTTTTCCCAAGTCAGCAAGACCTATCCGAACGGGCAGACTGCTCTACAGGACATCAGCTTTCGCTTGCCGACCGGCCGCATGGCCTTTCTCACCGGCCCCTCCGGCGCGGGGAAAAGCACCTTGCTCAAGCTGATCCCGCAGATCGAGCGCCCAAGCTCAGGCAAGGTGCTGATCCATGGCAGCGATATCAGTCGCTTGGCAGGCTGTCGCAGCCCATACCTGCGCCGCCGCATCGGTCTGATCTGTCAGTCTCCGCTCCTGCTGGTCTAAGTGAGCGTCTTCGACAC
>JARJMX020000017.1 GCA_029335925.2 Gammaproteobacteria bacterium | reverse complement strand
GCCGGTGCAACGGCGCATCGTGTATGCCATGTCGGAGCTGGGCCTTTCGGCCGCGGCCAAGCACAAGAAGTCCGCCCGTACCGTAGGGGATGTGATCGGCACGTACCATCCGCATGGCGATTCGGCCTGCTATGAGGCTATGGTGCTGATGGCCCAGCCGTTCTCTACCCGTTATCCCCTGATCGATGGTCAGGGTAACTGGGGTTCACCGGATGAGCCCAAATCCTTCGCTGCCATGCGCTCCACCGAGGCGCGCCTCACCCCTTACGCCCACCTACTCTTGAGCGAGTTAGAACAGGGTACGGTGGACTTCCAACCGAACTTTGACGGCACCCTGGAGGAACCCGCGCTGCTGCCGGCCCGCGTGCCGAATGTATTGCTCAATGGCACCAGTGGCATTGCCGTGGGCATGGCGACCGACATCCCACCGCACAACCTGCGCGAGGTGGTGCAGGCCTGCGTATATCTGCTCGACCAGCCGGACGCCGACACCGCGGCTCTTTGCCAGCACCTGCCGGGACCGGATTTCCCCACCGCAGGGGAGATCATCACTCCGCGCGACGAGCTGCTGAAAATATACGCCAGCGGCCAGGGCTCAGTGCGACAGCGCGCGCGTTACAAGGTTGAGGACGGTGATATCGTCATCACTGACCTGCCGTACCAGGTCTCGGGCAGCAAGGTGCTGGAGCAGATCGCCGCCCAGATGCAGGCCAAAAAGCTGCCGCTGGTGACGGATCTTCGCGATGAGTCCGACCACGAACACCCGACGCGCCTGGTGATCGTACCGCGCAGCCGCAACGTGGACATTGAGGCCCTGATGGCCCACCTGTTCGCTACCACGGACCTTGAACGCAGCTACCGCGTCAACATGAACGTGATCGGCTTGGATGGCCGTCCGCGCGTCATGGGCTTGCGCGAGCTGCTCGGCGAATGGCTGCGCTTTCGCATCGAGACGGTGCGCCGCCGGGTGCAGTGGCGGCTGGAGCGCGTTGAGCGCCGCCTGCACATCCTCGATGGCCTGCTGATGGCTTTCCTCAATATTGACGATGTCATTGCCATCATCCGTCACGAGGATGAGCCTAAACCGGTTTTGATGACGCGCTTCGGGCTCTCCGACATCCAGGCCGAGGCCATCCTTGAACTTAGGCTGCGTCACCTGGCGCGGCTTGAGGAGATGCAGCTGCGCGGCGAGCAGGCCGATCTGGCCAAGGAGCGCGATGGATTGCGCAACCTGCTCGACGACGAAGCGAAGTTGCGGGAGAGGGTGCGCGAGGAGCTGTTGGCGGATGCCGAGACCTATGGTGATCCACGCCGCGCCCCGCTCATCGAGGCCCAGGCGGCCCAGGCACTGGATGAAACCGCCCTGATCCCGAGCGAGCCGGTCACCATCGTGCTCTCTAAGCAGGGTTGGGTGCGCCTGGCCAAGGGGCACGATGTGGACGGTGCGAACCTCGCCTACCGCACCGGCGATGCCTTTCAGGCCCAAGCCGTGGGACGCAGTACCCAGCTGGCGGTATTCCTTGATGCCACCGGCCGCGCTTACAGCCTTCCTGCGCACACCCTACCGTCCGCGCGCGGGCATGGCGAACCGCTCACCGGTCGCTTTAGTCTTCCAGCAGGCGTGCAGGTGCCTTATGTGCTGCTTGGCCCGGCGGAGGATCGCTACCTGTTCGCCTCCAGCGCGGCCTTCGGCTTCGTCGCTCCGCTGGAGCAAGCCCACAGCCGCCTGCGCGCGGGCAAGGCGCTGATCACCGTGCCGGAGGGAGCGCGCCTGCTGCCGCCGGTACCGGTGCGCGAGGGCGATGGCTGGGTGGCCCTGCTGGGCGGAGGCAATCTGCTTATCTTCCCGCTGGAAGAGCTGCTCAAAGAAGGACGCGGTGGTCGTGGCAGCAAGCTCATGGCCCTCGGTCGGGATGAGCCGCTGCTCGCTATGACCCTGCTTGGTCAAGACGACACGCTACGCGTGCATACCGCAGGGCGCTATCTCAACCTAAGTCCAACCGATTGGCATGGCATGGTCGGCCAGCGCGCCAGGCGCGGCCGTCCGCTCCCCCGCGGCTTTAACCGGGCCGAGCGACTGGAAACCGTACGCTCCAATGATTGAATTCTTGAGGAAAATTCCTATCTAATAGGCTGCATCCCCATTGAAGGAAAAATCGACGCATGAAACGCATCTTCCTGTTCCTAGCCACCAACATCGCGATCATGATCGTACTCACCCTCTCGTGGAGCATCATCTCCCGCGTGTTCGGCCTAGACGCCATGAACGGCCCGGGTGGGTTGAACCTTGCTAGCCTACTCGTGTTTGCAGCCGTCTTTGGCTTTGGTGGTGCCTTTGTCTCGCTGCTGATGTCCAAGTGGATTGCCAAGCAAAGCGTGGGGGCCGTGGTCATTGAGCAGCCGAGCAATTCCACCGAATTGTGGCTGATCGAGACTGTGCGCCGTCAGGCCGAGAGGGCTGGTATTGCCATGCCGGAGGTCGCGATCTATGACTCCCCCGAGATCAACGCCTTCGCCACCGGCCCGAGCCGCAACAATGCACTGGTCGCGGTGAGCACCGGCCTGCTCAACTACATGAACCGCGACGAGGCCGAGGCCGTGTTGGGGCATGAGATCGGCCACATCGCCAATGGCGACATGGTCACTCTGACCTTAATCCAGGGTGTGGTGAACACCTTCGTCATCTTCTTTGCCCGCATTATCGGTAACTTTGTGGACCGCGTGATCTTCAAGAATGAGGATGGCAATGGCATCGCCTATATCGTCGCCACCATCGTGGCCGAGCTGGTTCTGGGGATCCTCGCCAGCATCATTGTCATGTGGTTCTCGCGTCAGCGTGAGTTCCGTGCCGATGCCGCGGGCGCAAGCCTGGCCGGGCGTCACAAGATGATTGCGGCGCTGGAGAAGCTGCGCGCCATGCACGAGCCCAGTCATTTGCCGAGTCAGATAGCTGCTTTCGGCATCAATGGCGGTGGCAAGGAGGGCTTTAGCCTGGCTCGTCTGTTCATGACTCACCCGCCGCTGGAGGAACGAATTGAGGCGCTGCGTAATGCGGCCTGATCCAAGCTATCTCTGAAACCATGAAGGCCGCTTGCTGCGGCCTTCATGCTTTATGGGTTATTGGGCAAAGTGGATCTACGGTCTAGCTTGCCTACTGCACAGCTGACGAAGGGCGTTCAGTACCTCAAACCTTTCTGTGCTCCCCCTCTCTGGAGCCCATGGCCTTGAGTTGCTCTCGAGCCTCTCGTGACGCACGTTCTGGTGGATGGGAATCAGTACGCTCTCACCCTCGATGTCGACTCCCTCAAGATCACGCCAGAGATCTTAAGCAGCTTTGTGCGGATGCTTGGCGCAGCCGCCACCTAACCATAATGATGATCAGACAGCCTCCGCGAATGCCGGGTGTTTCTGGCAGCCTAAGACATGGACGTTATTCAGGTGCATTGCCGTGTAGAATAACCCGTCTTTCTGTCCAGTGTTCCGAGGGATGCCATGCCCGTCTACCGTTCCCGCACCACCACCCACGGCCGCAACATGGCCGGTGCCCGCGCCTTGTGGCGCGCCACCGGTATGAAGGATGGCGATTTCGACAAGCCAATCATCGCCATCGCCAACTCTTTCACCCAGTTCGTACCAGGCCACGTCCACCTTAAGGATATAGGTCAGTTGGTGGCACGTGAGATCGAGAAGGCGGGGGGCGTGGCTAAGGAATTCAACACCATTGCGGTGGATGACGGCATCGCTATGGGCCACGGCGGCATGCTGTATTCCCTGCCGAGCCGCGATTTGATCGCCGACTCGGTCGAGTATATGGTCAACGCCCACTGCGCGGATGCCCTGGTATGCCTCTCCAACTGCGATAAGATCACCCCGGGCATGCTGATGGCCGCGCTGCGGCTGAATATCCCGACAATCTTTGTCTCCGGCGGTCCGATGGAGGCCGGCAAGACCCGTCTTGCGGGCAAGGGCATCAAGCTTGACCTGGTCGATGCCATAATCGCGGCTGCCGATCCGAACATCTGCGATGCCGACGTCGAACAAATCGAGCGTTCCGCCTGCCCGACCTGCGGTTCCTGTTCCGGCATGTTCACCGCCAATTCGATGAACTGTCTGACCGAGGCGCTGGGCTTAAGCCTTCCGGGCAACGGCTCGCTCCTGGCGACTCACGCGGACCGCAAGGAGCTGTTCCTTGAGGCCGGGCGTCGGATCGTTGAGCTGGCACGCCGCTATTACGAGCAGGGCGACGAGCGTGTCCTGCCGCGCTCCATTGCCACCTTCGAGGCTTTCGAAAACGCCATGGCTTTGGACATTGCCATGGGGGGTTCCAGCAATACCGTACTGCACCTGCTTGCTGCCGCCCATGAGGCCAAGGTGGAGTTCAGCATGGCCGATGTCGACCGCATCAGCCGCAAGGTGCCGCACCTCTGCAAGGTTGCGCCGAGCACCCAGCAATACCACATGGAAGACGTGCACCGCGCCGGCGGCGTGTTTGGCATTCTTGGTGAGCTGGATCGCGCCGGCCTAATCCATGTCGGCTGCCACACCGTGCACAGCAACACCCTTGGCGAGGCCTTAGACCAATGGGACATCGCCCGACCGACCGCCACCGAGGCAGCGAAGACACGCTACCTCGCCGGCCCCGCTGGCATCCCGACCCAGATCCCCTTTTCCCAGGACACCCGCTGGCCGAACCTCGATCTCGATCGCGCGGGCGGCTGTATCCGTGACCGTGCCCACGCCTACAGCCAGGATGGTGGACTTGCCGTGTTGTATGGCAACCTCGCCCCAGATGGCTGCATCGTCAAGACCGCAGGGGTGGATGAAGAGATTCTTAAGTTCAAGGGCCCCGCACGCATCTTCGAAAGCCAAGACGAAGCCGTCGAAGCCATTCTCGGCGACCGGATCAAACCTGGTGACGTGGTCATCATCCGCTACGAGGGCCCGAAGGGCGGTCCCGGCATGCAGGAGATGCTCTACCCTACCAGCTACCTGAAGTCCAAGGGCCTGGGCAAGGTCTGCGCGCTGATCACCGACGGCCGCTTCTCCGGCGGCACCTCCGGCCTGTCCATCGGACACGTCTCGCCCGAGGCGGCCGAAGGCGGTCCGATCGGTCTGGTGGAGGAGGGTGATCTGGTCATAATCGACATCCCCAACCGCACCATTGAGGTGGACGTGAGCGAGGACGAACTCCACCGCCGCCGCGAGGCCATGGAGGCGAAGGGTATTCATGCCTGGCAGCCTGCTGCCCGCGAGCGCGAGGTGAGCCTTGCGCTACAGGCCTACGCGGCCATGACCACTTCTGCCGCCCGGGGGGCAGTGCGTGATCTCAGCCAGCTCAAGTGCCGGAAGTAATGGCATGGACTCGCACATCACGGCTTTGCTGGAGCGACAGGGCAGGGAGCTTGTGCCATTTGCCGATACCCTCGCCCTGATCGAAGCGGTGTTCGACTATACACCGACGGCCATTCAGCCATGGCATTGGGGAGGATCGACTCGATAACCTGGCGGGCGTCAATGAAGGCTCATGCAAGGTGTTCGCTTTTGGCCAAATCCTTGGGCTGTCCGTCGATCAGACCTTGGCCTGCTTCGGCGAACACTATCAGGCGGTGCGTAAGGATCCTGACGGGCAAGCTCACCCGAATATCCGATTGTTTCTGCGTCATGGGTGGGCAGGCATCTGCTTTGAAGACGAGCCCTTGCGTTTTCGCCTGTCCAGATCAGCAGCCTGAGGTATCGAGGGTGACATCTGGAGGCGTCATCCCTGGTGCTGAAACCACCTGGTGATAGGTGACGGTACAGTGGTCCGGGTCGGGCGCCCTGACCATCTTGAAGATGCGGTAATAGCCCGTCCCGTCCTGACGGTAATCGACGGTAAAACCGCTCAAATCGAGCATAAAGGCAATGCCGTCAGCCCCGGACAGCGGCCAGCCGTCCCAGGCATTGGGGTAGCCGTAATGAAAAACGATGTTCTTACCATCCACTACCGCCCGCGGGGTAGGGCTGTCGGTGCTGCGGGCATTGACGTTGCATGTGGGTGAGACGGCGCACTTGGCATTGCCAAGGTTCGCTACGGACTGAACCGCCCCGGCGAGCTGCTCAAGGGCAGCGATCCTGGCCTCCCGACTCATCTCGATGTATTTAGGTATGGCTAGGGACGCAAGGATGCCTAGCACGACGATGACAACGACCAGCTCCACCAGAGTAAAGCCGGTGTTCTGATGAGGGAAGCGGAGAGCACGCATCAGGCCACCTCCTGGTGCTTTAATCGGACACATCCGATTGCACGATCTGTACCAACACTCGTATAGCGAACAGCAGGGCTAGATCCGGCCGCCCAGCGCATGATTCAGCTCATCGAGCAGGGCGCGCAAGGTGATGTCCTGCAAGGCGAGCGTCTGGTCTATCCGCACTATTGCATCATCATCGTTCATCTGCTCAAGGGGTTCAAGCAACACATCGGTCGGTTTGATGCTACGCAACACTCCGGTTGCATCCAGCACGAAGCTCATCCGGTCGCGCCACACCAGGCCTAGGCGGGTCACCTTCTTGCCCGAGGCTAGGTGGGCTTTGACTTCCTCTGCGGTAAGATCGTGCTTGCGCAGGATAGCGATACCTCCTTCATGGTCCTCAGCGGTGAGTACGCAGGTCTGGTCCAGTTCGAAGCCCTCGGGAAGCTCGCGGCTGGCGAGCCAGCGGGTCATGGCCGCGCTCCAGTCCTCCTGGGTACGCCAGGGGGATACGGGGAGGGTGCCGGTGGCCTGACGGAGGGCGCCGAGCAGGGCCTCGGCCTGCTTGCTGGCGGCACTGTCGACCATCACCCAGCCGCGTTCAGCGTCGATGCTCGCGAACAGGCGGCGACGACGCGGGATCAAGTGCGGCAGCAGGGCGTGCTCGATCTCCTCACGCATCTCCTTCTTCTCGCGCGAACCCGGGGCATGGCCCTCACGGGCCTCGTACTCCATGACCTTTTCGGCCAGCTGCTCGCGCACAAAGCCCCCGGGCAGGCGTTTCTCTTCGCTCACCCAGCGTACCGTCCACACGCCCTCTGCGACATGCACGAAGGACTGCGCCTTGGGCCCGAGCACCGGCTCGAAACCGGCGCTGGACAACTCGAGGGTACCGCAGGAACGGAAGGGCTGGTTGCCGAGCGCAGCCTCCAGGTCATCAAGTCCAAAGGGCAGGGGAGCGGTTAAGGAGTAGAGACGGAGGGCGCGGAACCACATGGCGGAATCGTCGTTGCATAGCGGGGTGGAAGATTATCCGGGTGCCGAACGCGCGGGGCAAACACGGTTATACTGCAGCATCCGATTGTCACGAAGAGTCCGGCCCGCGATCCATGAGCACTGACGACCGCACTATCCGCCTTGCCGATTACCGTCCGCCCGCCTGGCGCATGCCCCGCATTGAGCTGACCTTCGAGCTCGACCCCGAGATCACCCTCGTCCACGGGCAGCTGCACCTTGAGCGTGCCGACGAGGGGCAGGAGGCGCTAGTGCTCGATGGTGAGGCGCTGGAGCTGGTGCGCATCGCCATCAACGATGTGCCGCTTACGGCGGACGACTACGCCATGACGGAGGCGGGGGGGCTGGTGATCCACCAGCCGCCTGCTCGTTTTACCCTCGCCATCACGACCCGTATCCGCCCCGCAGCCAATACCACCTGCATGGGGCTGTACCTCTCTAATGGCATCTTTACCACTCAGTGCGAGCCGGAGGGCTTCCGTCAGATCATGTACAGCCTGGACCGGCCGGATGTACTTTCGGTCTATACCACCCATGTGGTGGCCGATCCTGCACGCTACCCGGTGTTGCTCTCCAATGGCAACCTCGTCGGTGAGACGGTCCTGGCAGACGGGCGCAAGAAAGCGACCTGGCACGACCCCTTC
Organism: Gammaproteobacteria bacterium; assembly: GCA_029335925.2. Taxonomy (GTDB): domain Bacteria; phylum Pseudomonadota; class Gammaproteobacteria; order Halothiobacillales; family Halothiobacillaceae; genus Thiofaba. The sequence goes on along the minus strand of JARJMX020000017.1, from coordinate 2,467 downwards.
CCCAAGCCGACCTACCTCTATGCCCTGGTGGCGGGGGATCTTGGCGTGCTGCGCGATCGCTTCATCACGATGAGCGGGCGTGAAGTTAGTCTTGAGATCTACGCCGAGCACCACAATGTGGACAAACTCGGCCATGCCATGCAGTCGCTCATCAAGGCGATGAAGTGGGACGAGGAAACTTACGGCCGCGAGTATGACCTGGAGCGCTACATGATCGTCGCGGTGGAGGACTTCAACGCCGGGGCGATGGAAAACAAGGGGCTCAATATCTTCAACGCCAAGTACGTGCTGGCGCGCCCCGAGGTGGCCACCGACAGCGATTACGAGGCCATCGAGAGTGTCATCGCCCACGAATATTTCCACAACTGGTCCGGCAATCGGGTGACCTGCCGCGACTGGTTCCAGCTTTCGCTCAAGGAAGGCTTCACCGTCTTCCGCGACCAGGAGTTCTCGGCCGACATGGGTGCGCGGGCCTGCAAGCGCATCGAGGATGTGAACGTACTGCGTACCTGGCAGTTCGCCGAGGATGCGGGCCCCTTGGCGCACCCGGTGCAGCCGACGGAATACCAGGCTATCGACAATTTTTACACCACCACTGTCTACAACAAGGGCGCGGAGGTGGTGCGCATGCTCAAGAATCTGCTCGGCTGGCCTACCTTCCGCAAGGGGTGCGATCTGTACTTCACCCGCCACGACGGCCAGGCTGTGACCATTGAGGAGTTCGTCAGGGCTATGGAGGACGCCTCCGGACGCGACCTAACCCAGTTTCGCCGCTGGTATGTGCAGGCCGGCACGCCGCGTGTTAGTGCATGCGGGGAGTATGACGCCCATACCCACCGCTACATGCTGACCTTACGCCAGGATACGCCCCCGACGCCCGGCCAGCCGGAAAAAGCGCCCTTCGTCATCCCCATTGACATGGCCCTGCTCGATGCTCAGGGCAAACGTCTGGCCGCAGGCGTGCTCGAACTGAACCAGCTTGAGCAGCGCTTCGTCTTCGAGGGCCTCCATGAAGCCCCCATCCCCTCCCTGCTACGCGGCTTCTCCGCCCCGGTGCGCATCGACTTCCCCTACACGGATGAGGAGCTCGCCTTCCTCATGGCCCGGGACGACGACGATTTCAATCGCTGGGAGGCCGCCCAGCGCCTCCTGACCCGTGTGCTGCTCCGCCTCATCGACGACGTGCAGGCCGAGCGAGAGCTTGTCCTTGATCCGAAGCTGAGCGCGGCGTGGGGCCATGCGCTGCATGATCCCCAGCTCGATGCGCGGATGATAGCCGATCTGCTGACCCTGCCCTCCGAAGCCTGGCTGGCGGACCAGTGCGAGGTGGTGGACCCGCACGCCATCCATGCTGCTCGTGAGTTCCTGCGCAGCGCCTTGGCGGAGGCATGGGAGGAGAGCCTGCTCGCCGTGTACCACACCCAGCAGGAGGAGGGGATTTACGAACCCTCGCCGGCCGCCATCGGCCGGCGGCGGCTGAAGAACTTCTGCCTGAGTATGCTAATGGCGCTGGGCCAGGAATCACACCATGTACTGGCCACCCACCAGTTCCGCGCCGGCCACAATATGACCGACGTCCTCGCCGCCCTGCAGGCCCTCGCGCATACCGACTGCGCGGACCGCGCGAACGTGCTCGCGGAGTTTGAAGCTCGCTGGAGCAACGAGCCTCTGGTGATGGACAAGTGGTTCAGTATCCAGGCCACCAGCCCCCTGCCGGGAACGCTGGAAGAGGTGAAGCGGCTGATGGGGCATCGAGCCTTCCACCTGGCGAACCCGAACAAGGCTCGCGCCTTAATCGGCAGCTTTGCCCGCGCCAATCCGGTCGGCTTCCATGCCCCGGACGGCGCGGGCTACCGCTTCGTGGCGGAGCAGGTGCTAAGGCTAGATGCCCTCAACCCCCAGGTCTCCGCCCGCATGGCCGCAGCCTTCCAGCAGTGGCGGCGTTTCGATCCCCACCGCCGCGGCTTGATGCGCGACGCACTGTGTTTCCTCGCAGCGCAGCCGATCTCGATCGAACTGCGCGAGGTGGTGGAGAAAAGCCTCGGCGGGGAGGTCTAACAGACGTCAAAAAAAGGCTTCCTGCCCTTTTTCAACTCGCCTGGTCCTCCTCTTTGGCTGTTCCGGCATCCATACCGGAAGCCCCTACGAGGTTCGGCCTTCGAAAACGTCGCGGCACATATCACCATGGTTGTCTGGAACAACCATGGGGCGCGAAGCGTCCCCGAGGGGCTGGGCACAGGGATGTGCCCAGCACTATGGTTGTCTGGAACAACCATGGGGCGCGAAGCGTCCCCGAAGGGCTGGGCACAGGGATGTGCCCAGCACTATGGTTGTCTGGACCAACCATGGGGCGCGAAGCGTCCCCGAAGGGCTGGGCACAGGGATGTGCCCAGCCGCGACAGTCTCCGATGATCAGCCGCTGTTCGGGATGGATCTGCGTTGCACGCCATCCGTGGCCTGCTCGCAG
>JARJMX020000016.1 GCA_029335925.2 Gammaproteobacteria bacterium | reverse complement strand
CGGTGTACTCGGCATAGTTACCCGCTGCCCCACCGAGCCCGCCATGGCAGAAGGCCACCCGGTCGCCTGGCGCCAGGCCGGACTCCGCACCGGCCTCGACCACTTCGCCCGCCCCGTCGCAGCCAAGGATGGCCGGCAGGGCGTTGGGATAGAACAACACCCCCCGCGCGCGCAGCTTGGTATCGATGGGATTGACCCCGGCAGCACGTAAGCGCACCTTCACCTGGCTTGGACGGGACAAGGTGGGCTCGGGAATATCCGCCGGTTGCAGGACCTCGGGGCCACCGGCGGCGGTCATCAGCATGGCACGCATGAGTCACTCCTTTATAGCGGCGCCGTTCATGCGCCTGTCATGTCGGAAGGGAACGATGGCAAGATTTTATCCGCTACACCCGCGCTGCGAGGGGCCCCATGCGCCTTTTGATGGTTTCCGACGTGTATTTCCCGCGCGTGAACGGCGTTTCGACCTCCATCCAGACCACGCGCCGCGCCCTCGATCAGCTCGGGCACGAAGTCACGCTGATCGTGCCGAACTACCCCCAGCCTCACGCGGACGACGAAGGCCTAGTCAGAATTCCCGGCCACCGGGTGCTGCTCGACCCGGAGGATCGGCTCATGCGCTGGAGCGAGCTCATGCGGCTCGGCCCAAATCTCGCCTCACATGAATACGACCTGCTTCACATCCACACCCCCTTCGCGGCGCACTACGCCGGCCTGCGCCTGGCCCGCTCGCTGGGGCTGCCGGTGGTCGAGACCTACCACACCTTTTTCGAGCAGTATCTTGAGCACTACATCCCCTTCCTGCCCGGCACGCTGCTGCGCCTGGCCGCGCGCCGCCTGACGGTGAGCCAGGGCAATGCAGTCGACACGCTCATTGCCCCCTCCCTCGCCATGCGCGACCAGCTGCTGCGCTATGGCGTACGCACCCCCGTGGAGGTGATCCCGACCGGCATCGACCTTACCGCTTGGCGCGGTCCGGAGGCCCCTGACCCCAGGCCGGCCCTGGGACTGACCGCGAATCAGCCGATGCTACTCTATGTCGGCCGGATGGCGTTCGAGAAGAACATCGAGTTCCTGCTTAAGATGTTTACCCATGTCCTCGGCCAACGACCGGACGCCCGCCTGGTGCTGGCTGGAGAAGGCCCAGCCGAGACCCACCTGCGCCGGCAGGTCGGTCTGCTTGGCTTGCAGGAGCAAGTGCGATTCGTCGGCTATCTTCCGCGCGATGGCGCACTGCAGGCCCTGTACCGTGCGGCTGACGCCTTCGTCTTCGCCTCTACCACCGAGACCCAAGGGCTGGTACTCATCGAGGCCATGGCCCTCGGCACGCCGGTCGTGGCCCTGGCAGAAATGGGTACGAGGGACATCCTGCAGGAGGGTGAGGGGTGCCTCATCGCACCGCATGAACCGACGGGTTTCGCCGCGCGCGTGCTTGAACTGCTAAACCATCCCCATCGGGCCTCCGAGCTCGCAGCACGGGCCATACAAGCCGCTGAGGCATGGCGTGAGGATCGGGTTGTCAGGCGCCTCGTCCATCTCTACGAACAGGTGATCGCACAGAAAAAAGACAGGGCCGCAAGGGTCCTGCTGAAGGATGAAGAACGGGCCAAAGAAACGGCCATGTAGGAAATCACTCCTGCGCCATGGAACGTAACATCCACGCGTTCTTCTCGTGGGTCTCCATGCGCCGGGTCAGAAGGTCGATGGTCGGCTGGTCGTTGGCCTTCTCGGCCACCGGCAGGATGTCACGCGCGGTGCGTACCACTGCCTCCTGGCCTTTGACCAGCTCGATGAGCATGTCATGCGCATCCAGCATGCCTTCCGGGATGTTAAACGAGGCTAGCTTCTCGAACTGTTTGAAGGTGCCCGGGGCTGGTTCGCCCAAGGATCGGATCCGCTCCGCAATCTCGTCGATGCCGGTGAACAGCTCGGTGTACTGCGCTTCGAACATGGTATGCAGGGCGTTAAACTGCGGGCCAACCACGTTCCAGTGGAAGTTGTGGGTCATCAGAAACAGGCTGTAGGAGTCGGCCAGCAGGCGCGAGAGTCCACCGGCAATGGCCTGGCGTTGCTGGTCATCCAGGCCGATGTTGATGGGACCGAGGGTCATGCTTTTCTTCTTGGCCATAGTACATCTCCTTCTGGTGAGGCAGTGTTAACAACCTTAGACCATGTTCTGCCCGCCTGCGGTGGTTTGTTTTAATACGAGGCATTGACGGCTTCTATCAGTCAGTAGGCTTGCCGAAGAAGGCGCGCACCGCCTCCAGCGACTGTGTGCGCCGCATCGGCGGCAAGCTATCGAGGAACTGCTTGCCGTAGCCCTTACTGCGGATACGTGGGTCACACAACATCAGCACGCCACGGTCCTGTTCGCCACGGATCAGCCGACCCGCCCCCTGCTTAAGGGTGAGGATGGCCTGCGGCAACTGATGGTGAACGAAGGGTTCCAGGCCCTGCTTGCGCATCGCCTCCATGCGCGCCTTGAGCACCGGATCATCTGGCATGGCGAAGGGGAGCTTGTCGATGATGACAAGACTCAGCGCCTCACCCTGCACATCCACGCCCTCCCAGAAGCTCTGCGTACCCAGTAGAACGGCATTTCCGAGTTCGCGGAAACGTTCGATCAGCCGATGGCGCGGCATCTCGCCCTGCACCAGCATGGGGTGGGTCAGGCGGTTGCGCAAAAGCTGCTCCGCCTCCTTGAGGGCACGGTGACTGGTGAACAGCAGGAAGGCGCGGCCCTGGCTTGCCTTAAGCACCGGCAGGGCCGCCTCGACCACGGCGCGGGTATAGACCGGGCTGTTCGGTTCCGGCATGTTGGGCGGGTGGTAGAGCAAGGCGTTGCGCGGGTAGTCGTAGGGGCTGTCGAGGCGCAGCGTGACCACCTCTTTGCCCAGCCCCATCCGGCGGGTGAAGAACTCGAACCGCCCCTGCGCGGTGAGGGTGGCAGAGGTGAACACCAGCGCGCGCGGACGCTCGTGCAGCGCGCGGGCAAGCCCAGCAGCGGCATCCAGCGGCGTGGCGTGCAGGGCGAAGCCGCGCGCGCTCAACTCGTACCAGAACACCTCATCGGCGTTCTCGGCCTGACTGAAGCGGGCGAACAGGGCAAGCGCGGCCTCGGTGCGCTTTTGCGCGTTTTCCAGCCCCTTGCCGCGCGGCGCGGCAAGCAGCAGCCCCTCGCGCAGCTCGGTCAGGGCCCGTTCGAGGGCATGCAGGGCCTCGATCAGGACGGGCTTATCACGCGCCGTGCTCCAGGCATCACGGGGCGGCTGCAGCTCGAAGGCGAGGCGGAAATCAGCGACCGCCTTCTCCAGTGCGGCCGCCAAATCACGCAATGCGCCCATCTCTGGCGCGTCGCGCAGCTGCTCGTTGAGCGTGTCGCGCGCAAGGTCGAGCAACTGGCGCGAAGTGAGCGTCTGCCCGGCGAAGGCACTGGCGATCTCCGGCAACTGGTGCGCTTCGTCGAAGATCAGCGCATCGGCCTCCGGCAGGAACTCGCCGAAGCCTTCCTCACGCAGCTGAGCATCAGCGCAGAAGAGATGGTGATTGATGACCACAAGGTCCGCCTCCTGCGCGCGCCGCCTGGCCTCGAACACGAAGCAGTCCTGGAAGTTGGGGCAGTCGCTGCCGAGGCAGTTGTCGGTGGTCGAGGTGACCATGCCGAGAATCGGCGAGCCCTCCGGCACGCCCACACATTCGGCAAGATCGCCGCTCTGGGTGCGCATCATCCAAGCGTCAATGGTGCGAAGCTGCTCGCGCAGGTCGCCGGAGCGGATGAACTCCAGCATCTTCGCCCCCTCCAGCCGGTAGCGGCAGAGGTAGTTCGACCGCCCCTTGAGCAGGGCAATGTCACGGCTGGCCTTGAGAATGGTCTTGACCCGTGGCAGGTCGTTGAGAAACAGCTGATCCTGCAGGTGGCGAGTGGCAGTGGCGATGATCACCTTGCCCGGGAAAAGCATGGCGGGCACAAGGTAGGCGAAGGTCTTGCCGACCCCGGTGCCCGCCTCCACCACCAGGGTGGATTGCTGCTTAAGCGCCTCCTCCACCGCATCCGCCATACGGCCCTGCGACTCGCGCACCGCAAAACTGGGGTTCTGCTCGGCAAACGGGCCGTGCGGGCCAAGAAGCTCGGAGGGGCGCATGCCAAACTCAGCGCGCACGCGCCTGGGCGATGATCTGATCGTTACGGGCCTTGAGCGCGGCGTTGCCGGCCGCAAGTCCGTTGGACTTCAGCGCCAGCTGCTCGGCCTGGGCCTTGTCGCCCTGGCGCAGGCGCACCTCGGCCAAGCGCGACCAGAGGCCGGCATTGTTCGGCTCGATGCGCAGGGCGCGCTCCAGCGCGGCCGCTGCACCCGAGAGATCCCCCGCGCGCATGTCCTCCTCGGCCCGTTTACTCAACGCCATCACTGCCGGGCCACCGCTTAGGGCAGGCGTGGCGAGGGCAAGCTGGGTTACGGCCGGCGTGGGGGATGGGGCTGGGGCCCGCTGTGCCGGCTGCGGGAGCTCGGCCATCGGCGCCCGCTCGATGGCTGGCGTGAGCGGCGTAGCTGGTACGGCAGGCGGGGCGGCTTGCGGCAACGGCTTGACGGTCAGCGGGGTCTCCTTTATGCCTTCTCTCGGTAGGGTGCGGACGACCGGCTCCTTGGGCGCCGTGGCCGTGGGCCCCGGCAGGGGCTTGGGCTTGGCCACGGGCTGTTCGATCTCCTTACGCACCGAAGGCGTGGAGGAACAGGCCGCCAACATGAGGGTGGCGGTGACGAGCGCTGTCAGGCGGGTGATGTTCATTGCAGCAGTTGGTTGAACCAGTGGATCAAGGATTCTTCATGACTGCCCTGCTCAATCGGCGCCTCGCCACAGCCGCTCATTTCGCGCGGCGCGGTGCCCTCGATGTAGGGCAAGGTGACCGCGCCCGGACAACCGGGTGGAGCCAGCAGCCCGGTGCTGGGGTCGATGGACACCCACTCCACTCCCGGCGGGGCTTGGTTGGAGCGCGGCTGCTGCGGCAGGGCACGCATCAGCTGGGTGAAGATCGGCAGGGCACCGCTGGCACCGGTGAGCTTAGTCGGTTGGTTATCGTCACGCCCGACCCAGACCACGGCCAGACGGTCGGCCGAGAAACCGGCGAACCAGCTGTCGCGCATATCGTTGGTGGTGCCGGTCTTGCCCGCGAGCTGCAGCCCCGGCAGGGCCTTGCCGAGGGAGGCTGCCGTGCCTTCGCGCACGGTGCCCTGCATCGCGGTGGTAACGAGGAACACCGGTGCGGGCTGGGCCGCCTGACGGACCGTCAGGGCGTAGCGGGCCAGGGGGCGACCATCGGCATCGAGCACCCCGCGGATGGCACGCAGCGGGGTTTGAAAGCCGCCCGCAGCCAAGGTCTGATACATTTGCGCCACCTCGAGCGGAGTCATCTCGACCGCACCGAGCATCATCGCCGGGGTCGGCTTGTCGGGCGGCGTGCCGCCCAAGCGGCGCAGGGTGGAGGCGAGGTAGTCCACCCCCACATCCAGCCCCGCCCTCACCGCCGGCAGGTTGAGCGAGTGCGCGAGGGCGCAAAACAGCGGGACCCAGCCACGGTCTGGCCGGTCGTAATTCTCCGGCGACCAAGGAGGACGGCCGGGGTGTTCTAGGGTCAGTGGATCATGCTCACGCAAGGTGCCAAGACCATAGCGCTGCGGCTGCTCAAG
>JARJMX020000195.1 GCA_029335925.2 Gammaproteobacteria bacterium | reverse complement strand
GATTAACGACAAGGAGGGATAACCGGCGTACCGCTCACGACATCCGCATTCTGCGCACGGTGGCGCAGGGCATGGTCCATGAGCACCAGGGCCAGCATAGCCTCGGCGATCGGTGTGGCGCGAATGCCAACACAAGGGTCGTGTCGTCCCTTGGTCACCACCTCAACCGGCTCGCCATGGATATCCACGCTCTGCCCAGGCAGGCGGATGCTGGAAGTGGGCTTGAGCGCGATATGGGCGACGATGGCCTGACCGGTGGAGATGCCGCCAAGGATGCCGCCTGCATGATTAGAGAGGAACCCCTGCGGGGTGATCTCATCGCGGAATTCCGTCCCGCGCGCCTCAATGCAGGCGAAGCCGTCACCGATCTCCACCCCCTTGACCGCATTGATGCTCATCAGCGCATGGGCGATGTCAGCATCCAGGCGGTCGAATACCGGCTCACCCCAGCCCGGCGGCACGCCGTCAGCCACGACGGTCACCTTGGCACCGATGGAATCCCCCGACTTGCGCAGAGCATCCATAAAAGCCTCCATCTCCGCCACCTTGTCGACGTCCGGGCTAAAGAATGGGTTGCGCTCGACTTCATCCCAATCGAACTTTTCGGCCCGGATCGGGCCAAGTTGGCTGAGGTAGCCACGCACGATCACACCATAGTGCTCCCTCAGCCACTTCTTGGCGATGGCCCCAGCCGCCACACGGGCGGCGGTCTCACGCGCACTGGAGCGGCCACCACCGCGATAGTCGCGGATGCCGTACTTCTGCTGGTAGGTGTAGTCGGCATGACCGGGACGAAAGGTCTGAGCGATGTCCGAATAATCTTTCGAACGCTGGTCGGTATTCTCGATCAGCAGCGCAATCGGAGTTCCCGTCGTCTTACCTTCAAAGACTCCGGAGAGGATGCGGACCCGATCATCCTCGCGGCGCTGGGTCGTGTGGCGGGACGTGCCGGGCTTGCGCCGGTCCAGATCCGGCTGGATGTCCTCTTCTGAAAGCGCCAGCCCTGGCGGGCATCCATCGACGATGCAGCCGAGCGCAGGCCCATGACTCTCGCCGAAAGTGGTAACAGTGAACAGAGTTCCGAAGGTATTGCCGGACATGGTTTGGCCAGGGTGAGGGAAAAGCAGGCAAAAGATTCTATCATTGCGACATGTTCAGCCGCTGCCTAGTATGAGCTACCTTCTTCACCACCTGATCACGGCCCAGGCACACTTACGCCCCGAGGCCCCGGCCTTGCTGACTCCCACGGGAACCTGGACCTATGCCAGGCTGGCCGAGACCGTTGAGTGGATGGCCCAAGGTTTGACCGCCCTCGGTCTTACGCGCGGTGACCGGGTCGCTCTATGGCTGCCAAAATCAGCAGAAGCGGTGACCCTATTGTTTGCCATCAGCCGCTCAGGCGGCGTGCTGGTGCCTATCAATCCGCTGCTAAAACCCGCACAGGTCGCGCACATTCTTCAGGATAGTGGCGCACGCCTGCTCATCAGCCAGGGGGGGCGCCTTGCTCAGCTTGGGGAATATCTTCCGGCATGCCGCGAGCTGCGCGGACTGATCAGCGTGGATACCCCCACACCGACGTCATGGCCTGTGCATACGTTGGCTTCATTACATCGCCTGGGGGAAGGGGTCATCCTCCATGACCATGGTCGCACTGAAAACGACCTGGTGGCTCTGCTCTACACTTCCGGCAGCACCGGGCGCCCCAAGGGGGTCATGCTCTCGCACCGCAACCTGCTCGCTGGTGCGGCCAGCGTCGCTGAATACCTCGCCCTCACCCCTGAGGATCGCCTGCTGGCCGTCTTGCCTTTGAGCTTCGATTACGGCTTTTCCCAACTCACCGTGGCCTTCCACCGCGGAGCCAGCGTGATGCCGCTCGATTATCTGCTGCCCAACGACCTGCGCAAGGCCATCGTGAACAATGCCATTACCGTCCTGGCCGCTGTCCCCACCCTTTGGCAGCAGGTGGCGGCGCAATCCTGGCTTGCCGAACTAAACACCTTACGCATACTCACCAACTCGGGGGGTCGTCTGCCGCGCCCCATCATCGACCGCTTGTGTCGCGCCCTCCCCCAAGCCAAGCTGTTTTTGATGTATGGCCTAACCGAGGCTTTTCGTTCAACCTTCCTGCCGCCCGCAGAGCTCGACCGCCGCCCGGACTCCATTGGCAAGGCCATCCCCAATGCGGAGGTCATGGTGCTGCGCCCGGACGGCACCCCCTGCGCTCCGCACGAGCCGGGGGAACTGGTGCACCGTGGACCGACGGTGGCCTTGGGCTACTGGAATGACCCTGAGCGTACTGCCGAGCGTTTTCGTCCCCTCCCTGGACGCACCTGCAGCCTATCCCATCCGGAGCGGGTCGTCTGGTCGGGCGACCGGGTGCGTATGGACGAGGAGGGTTTCCTTTATTTCATCGGGCGTGACGACGACATGATCAAGACCTCTGGCTACCGCATCAGCCCGACCGAAATCGAGGACGTCCTCTATGCCTCGGGCCTTGTGCGCGAAGCCGCCGCCATCGGTGTGGAAGACGATACCCTCGGGCAACGTATTCTCGCGGTGGTTGTATCCGCAACCGAGGATCTGGATACCACCCTACTGCTCCACTACTGCCGTGCCAATCTTCCTGCCTATATGGTCCCGACGACCATCGAGGTGACCACCGCCCTGCCCTTAACACCCAATGGCAAAATCGACCGCCGCCGCCTACGGGAGCAGTATGGAGCGCTCTCCAGCTTGCATGTAGAGCCTGCATGACCCAGCCTCCTCACGCCCCTTTGCTGTTTGCGACGCGCGCTGGCACCCTCTATATCGGAGAACAACCGGTCACTGCACTGGCTGAACGCCTGGGCACGCCTTTCTACGCCTATGACAGCCGCCTGATCGAGCTGCGCATCAAGGAGCTGCGGGATGTGCTGCCCTCGCAGGTGCAAATCCACTATGCCGTCAAGGCCAACCCGTTCCCTCCCCTCCTGAGCTACATGGCCGGGCGGGTGGACGGCTGCGACGTGGCCTCGGCCGGGGAACTTGAGAAAGCACTTGAAGCGGGCTTCAGCCCCGAGACGATCAGCTTTGCCGGGCCCGGCAAGCGCGATGCGGAGCTCATGGCGGCTCTTCAAGCGAACATCACCATCAATGTCGAATCGGCCGGCGAGCTGGAACGCTTGGCCCGCCTGGGTGAGATGCTCGGCATTCGGCCTCGCGTAGCCCTACGCATTAACCCGGATTTCGAACTGAAAGGCTCCGGCATGCGCATGGGCGGCGGCGCCAAGCCCTTCGGCATCGATGCCGAGCAGGCACCAGCCATCATTCGTGAAATCAATGCATTAGATATTGATTTTCAAGGGCTGCACATCTTCACGGGCTCACAGAGCTTGAGCATGGAGGCGATCATCCAGGCCCAGTCCGGTGCCTTGAACCTGGCCCGCATGCTGCTGGAGGGGGCCGGTCTGCCGCTGCGGAAGATCAATATCGGTGGCGGCCTGGGCATCCCCTATTTTCCTGGCGAAAACCGCCTGAATATCAAACCCATGGGGGATCAACTTCATCACCTTCTCGAAACTCACCGAGGCTGGCTGGGTGACGCTCATCTTGTGCTCGAACTGGGGCGCTTTCTGGTCGGTGAGGCCGGCGTGTATGTCACCCGCATCGTCGACCGCAAGGTTTCCCGCGGAGAAACCTTCCTCATCACCGATGGCGGCATGCACCACCACCTGGCCCTGTCCGGCAACCTCGGCCAGGTCATCCGCAAGAACTATCCGGTCTACCTCGCCCACCGGGTGGGGAAGCCAGCCGAAGAGATTGTCAATATTCACGGCCCCCTGTGCACCCCGCTGGACGTGCTTGGCCACAAGGTTGCCCTGCCCCGCGCCGAGATCGGTGACCTAATCGCCGTCACCCAGTCCGGCGCCTATGGTCTCACGGCCAGCCCGGTGCACTTTCTTGGCCATCCCCTGCCGTCCGAGGTGCTGATCGACGGTGGGCATGAATAAGGAGATTGCGCGGGGTCAGCTTTGCGTCCGCAGAACTCCCCACCTCCACCTTATAAGCCCTCGTTTACCAGGCCGAGGGCCATGTCCAGCACCAGTCATACCTCCAGAGGCCGACGAACAGCGGCGATGTGCCTGGGGCTGAAATGACTTAATCGCGGAGATACGCAACGATGCGGCAGGTTAGCCGTTGAAACTTTCAACGGCCGTCAGTGATGCAAACGCTGGCGGACAAATTCAAGCAGCGCGCCAAAAGTCTCGAACAGACTAGCATCGATCTCATCGTCATGGAGGGTGAGGCCCAAGCGCTGTTCGAGCGCGGTCAGCACGGCGAGCACGCCCATCGAGTCGAGCTGCGGTAGGACGCCGAGTAGTGGGGTATCGGCGGTGAACGCGAAGGCTTCCTCACCGAGTTGCAGGGCATCGTGCAGGAGGGCGCGCAGATCAGCCGCGAGGTCCTCGGACGGCGAAAAGCTTGAATCCTGCGGCAGGCTGGCGGGGTGCATGAATGGCAACAGCACGCGCTTAATATCCTAGGTACTGCTGGCCGTCCATGTAGGGCCGCAGGGCTTCGGGGATGGCGATGCGTCCGGCCTCGTCCTGGTAGTTCTCCAGCAGGGCAACCAAGGTACGGCCAACCGCGAGGCCCGAGCCATTGAGGGTATGCACCAGCTCAGGCTTGCCCTCGGGGTTGCGGAAGCGCGCCTGCAGGCGGCGAGCTTGGAAGGCCTCGAAGTTCGAGCAGGAGGAGACTTCGCGGTAGGTGCCCTGCGCCGGTAGCCAGACCTCGAGGTCGTAGGTCTTGGCCGAGCCAAAGCCCATGTCACCTGTGCACAGCAGCATGCGGCGATACGGCAGGCCGAGCCGTTCGAGCACGGCCTCGGCATGGGCAGTCAGCTCCTCCAGGGCCGCGTAGGAACGTTCGGGGTGGACGATCTGCACCAGCTCCACCTTCTCGAACTGGTGCTGGCGGATCATGCCGCGCGTGTCGCGCCCGGCGGATCCAGCTTCCGAGCGGAAGCATGGGGTGTGGGCGACCATCTTCAGCGGCAGGGTCTCGAGATCGAGGATCTCATCGCGCACCAGGTTGGTGACCGGAACCTCGGCGGTCGGGATAAGGTAATAGGGCGACTCGCCCGCGAGTTTGAACAGGTCGTCCTCGAACTTGGGCAACTGGCCGGTGCCGCGCAGGCTGTCCGCGTTGACCATATAGGGCACGTAGACCTCCTGGTAGCCATGTTCGCGGGTGTGCAGGTCAAGCATGAACTGGATCAGGGCGCGATGCAGGCGGGCGAGTTCGCTCTTGAGCACAACGAACCGGCTGCCGGTGAGCTTGGCGGCCGCGGCAAAATCCATGAAGCCAAGCCCCTCACCCAGGGCGACATGATCCTTCGGCTTGAAGGGGAAGCTTTTCGGTGTACCCCAGCGCTTGACCTCGACATTGCCGGTCTCATCCACCCCCTCCGGCACACTGGGGTGCGGGATATTGGGCAGCTGGAGCATGAGAGCATCCAGCTGCTCGGCAATCGCCGCAAAGCGGGCCTTGGCCGCCTCCAGACGCTCGCCAAGGCTCGCCACCTCATCCAGCAGCGGCTGCACATCCTCGCCGCGGGCCTTAGCCTGGCCGATGGCCTTGGAGCGCGCATTGCGCTCGGCCAGAAGGCGCTCGGCCTCGATCTGCGCGGCCTTGCGCTCGGCCTCAAGGCGTTCGATCGCAGCTGTATCGAGAACCAAACCGCGCCGGGCAAGGCCCGCGGCCACAGCAGGAAGGTTGGAGCGAAGAAGTCTTGGATCAAGCATGAGGACATCCTTACCTTATAGGAGCGGCGCCCTCGCCGCGAAAAGCGGAAACCGCGGCAAAGCGCGTCGTTCCTACATCAGCAATCAGATGTGATGGACTTCGAGGATTTCATAAGTACGCTCGCCCGCCGGGGCCTGGAGCACCACGGTGTCCCCGATATGCTTGCCGATCAGGGCGCGGGCGATGGGTGAGTGCACGGAGATCAGGTTCTGCTTGATATCGGCCTCATCGTCGCCGACGAGCTTGTAGGTGATCTCCTCGCCACTCTCCTGCTCGAGCACGACCACAGTGCAGCCGAAGATGACCTTGCCGGTATTCGGCAGCTTGGTCACGTCGATCACCTGGGCCATGGAGAGCTTATGTTCGATCTCCTTGATACGCCCTTCGATGAACCCCTGCTCCTCGCGTGCGGCGTGATATTCGGCGTTCTCTTTGAGATCGCCCAATTCGCGCGCCGCGGCAATCGCCTGAATGATGCGCGGGCGCTCGACGCTGCGCAGATGCTTGAGTTCTTCTTCGAGCTTGGCCGCCCCCTGGGCGGTCATCGGAATGCGGTTCATGCGTTTAATCCTGCGTGCAAATCCTGCAGACGGTTGACATGAATTTCTTCGGCCAGGTGTTTGAGCGCCTGGCAGGTGGCGCGGGCACCGGCAATGGTCGTGAAGTAGGCCACCTTGTGGTGCAACGCCTCGCGCCGGATCGAGAACGAGTCGGCTAGGGCCTGGCGGCTACCGGAGGTGGTGTTGACGATCAGGTCGATCTCATCGTTCTTGATCATATCGACAATGTGCGGTCGTCCCTCGATGACCTTATTGACCACAGTACACGGCACCCCCGCTTCTTCAAGGCTCGCAGCGGTGCCACGAGTGGCGACGATGGTGAAGCCATGGGCAATCAGATCACGCGCCACACCGATCGCCGCCGCACGATCTTCCTTGCGCACGCTGATGAAGGCGCGGCCGCCGGTTGGCAGATGAGTCCCGGCACCGGCCTGGGCCTTGGCAAAGGCCTCGCCGAAGGTCTTGCCGACACCCATCACCTCGCCGGTGGACTTCATCTCGGGGCCGAGGATGGGATCCACCCCTGCGAACTTAATAAACGGGAACACCGCCTCCTTGACCGAATAAAAGTTCGGCACCACCTCATCAAGCATCCCCTGCTGCCGGAGGGTCTTGCCCACCATGCAGCGCGCGGCAATCTTCGCCAGCGGACGGCCGATGGCCTTGGAAACGAACGGTACAGTACGGGATGCCCGCGGGTTAACCTCCAGCACGTAGATGTCCTCGCCCTTAACCGCGAACTGGGCATTCATCAGCCCGACCACCCCCAAGCCCTTGGCCATCTTGCGGATCTGCTCACGCAGTTCATCCTGGATGGCGGCAGAGATGCTGTATGGAGGCAGCGAACAAGCCGAATCGCCAGAGTGCACGCCAGCCTGTTCGATATGCTCCATAATGCCGCCGATCAGCACATCCTGGCCGTCACAGACGGCGTCCACGTCCAACTCGATGGCGTCGTCGAGGAAGCGGTCAAGTAACACCGGGGAATCGTTGGAAACCTTGACCGCTTCGCGCATGTAGCGGCGCAGGTCGTCCTCGCCGTGCACGATCTCCATCGCCCGTCCACCGAGCACGTAGGACGGACGCACGACCAGCGGGTAACCGATCTCGGCGGCCAGATGCACGGCCTCCTCGACCGAACGTGCGGTGCGGTTCGGCGGCTGACGCAGGCCAAGGTCGCTGATCAGTCGCTGGAAGCGTTCGCGGTCCTCAGCGAGGTCGATGGAGTCCGGGGTGGTGCCTATGATCGGCGCACCGGCCTTCTCCAGTTCGCGGGCGAGCTTGAGCGGGGTCTGACCACCGTACTGCACAATGACGCCTTTCGGCTTCTCCAGCTCGATGATTTCGAGCACATCTTCTAAGGTCAAGGGCTCAAAATACAGGCGGTCGGAGGTGTCGTAGTCGGTCGATACGGTCTCCGGGTTGCAGTTGACCATGATGGTCTCATAGCCCTCCTCACGCATGGCATAAGCGGCATGGACACAGCAGTAGTCGAACTCGATGCCCTGACCGATGCGGTTCGGGCCGCCGCCGAGCACGATGATCTTGTCGCGACTGGTCGGACGGGCCTCGCACTCCTCCTCATAGGTGGAATACATGTAAGCGGTCTGGGTGGCGAATTCGCCCGCGCAGGTATCCACGCGCTTGTAGACCGGGCGCACGCCCAGGGCGTGGCGGCGGGTGCGAACACACGTCTCGGTATCGTTCAGAAGGTGCGCCAGACGCCGGTCGGAGAAGCCCATACGCTTGAGTTCGCGCATCTCCTCCGCGGAAAGGCTGTCGAGATCGCGACCCTTGAGGGCATTCTCCGTGCGCACAATCTCCTCGATCTGCATCAGGAACCACGGGTCGATGCGCGAATGTTCGTGGATCTCTTCCCGGGTGAAGCCATGACGGAAGGCATCCGCCACGTACAACAGGCGGTCCGCGCCGGGCATACGCATCTCCTGAATCAGCTTAGCGCGCAGCTCCTCCGTCGGCAGGGTAGCATCGACGATCTCATTGAGGCCATCCATACCGGTCTCAAGGCTGCGCAGCGCCTTCTGCAAGGATTCCTGGAAGGTGCGGCCGATCGCCATCACCTCGCCCACCGACTTCATCTGGGTGGTACGGCGATTGTTGGCCTGTGGGAACTTCTCGAAGGTGAAACGCGGCACCTTGGTGACCACGTAATCGATGGACGGCTCAAACGAGGCCGGGGTAGCACCACCGGTGATGTCGTTTTTCAGTTCGTCTAGGGTAAAGCCCACAGCGAGCTTGGCCGCGACCTTGGCGATGGGGAAACCGGTGGCCTTGGAGGCCAGGGCGGAGGAACGCGACACGCGCGGGTTCATCTCGATCACGATCATGCGCCCATTGGCCGGATTGATCGCGAACTGGACGTTGGAGCCGCCGGTCTCCACGCCGATCTTGCGCAGCACCGCGAGGGATGCGTTGCGCATAATCTGGTATTCCTTGTCGGTCAGGGTCTGGGCCGGGGCCACAGTAATGGAATCGCCGGTGTGTACACCCATCGGATCGAGGTTCTCGATCGAGCAGACGATGATGGCGTTGTCTGCCTTATCCCGCACGACCTCCATCTCGTATTCCTTCCAGCCGAGCACGGACTCCTCGACCAGGAGTTCGCGGGTCGGGGAGAGATCCAAACCGCGGCGGACGATCTCTTCGTACTCCTCGCGGTTGTAAGCAATGCCGCCGCCAGTGCCACCCATGGTGAAGGAGGGGCGGATGATGACCGGGTAGCCGATTTGCGGCTGGACCTGGAGGGCCTCCTCTAGGCTGTGAACGATAAAGGACTTCGGCGTGTCAAGACCGATCTCAGTCATCGCCTCACGGAAGCGCTCGCGATCCTCGGCCATGTCGATGGCATCGGCGGTGGCGCCGATCAGCTCCACGCCAAATTGGGCCAGCACGCCCTCGCGTTCGAGGTCCAGCGCGCAGTTGAGCGCCGTCTGCCCGCCCATGGTCGGCAGCAGGGCATCCGGGCGTTCCTTCTCGATGATCTTGGCGACCATCTCCCAGTGGATGGGCTCGATGTAGGTCGCATCGGCCATCTCCGGGTCGGTCATGATGGTGGCCGGATTGGAGTTAACCAAGATGACGCGATAGCCCTCCTCGCGCAGGGCCTTGCAGGCCTGGGCACCGGAGTAGTCGAATTCGCAGGCCTGACCGATGATGATCGGGCCCGCGCCAATAATGAGGATGCTCTGAATGTCTGTGCGTTTTGGCATGGCAATCTGTCTGCTGGGGCGTCGAGGCGAGGAATAGGCATCGTTGGATCAACGGTGCTTGCGCTTGCGCATCTCCTCGATGAAGGGCTCGAACACGGAGGCCGCATCGTGTGGCCCCGGGCTGGCTTCTGGGTGACCCTGGAAGCTGTAGGCCGGCTTGTCGCTCACACGAATACCCTGCAGCGAGCCATCGAACAGTGATTTGTGCGTTGCCTTCACATTCGGCGGCAAGCTGGCCTCGTCCACGGCAAAACCGTGGTTCTGGCTGGAGATCATGACCCGTCCAGTTTCCAGATTTTGCACCGGATGGTTGGCGCCATGATGACCAAACTTCATCTTCACGGTCTTGGCGTTGCAGGCCAGTCCAAGAATCTGATGACCGAGGCAGATGCCGAACAGCGGGATCTCGGCATGCAGGAACTCGCGGGTCGCATAGATGGCGTAATCGCAGGCCGCGGGGTCGCCGGGGCCGTTGGAGAGGAACACGCCGTCTGGCCTCATCGCTAACACATCGGAGGCAGGGGTCTGGGCAGGCACTACGGTGACGCGGCAGCCGCGATCGACCAGCATGCGCAGGATATTGCGCTTCACCCCAAAATCGTAGGCAACCACGTTGTACTTCAGCTCATCTTTCGGACACGGCTGGCTTAAGGTCTTGGCATCCCAACTCGGCTCAGACCAGACGTAAGTCTCCTTGGTGGAGACCACCTTAGCGAGGTCCATGCCGTTCAGCCCCGGAAAGCTGCGCGCGGCCTCGATGGCCTGGGCCGCATCCATGCCCTCCCCCGCCATCAGGCAGCCGTTCTGGGCGCCCTTCTCACGCAGGATGCGGGTCAGCTTGCGAGTGTCGATGCCGGCGATGCCGACCACGCCATGGCGTTTGAGGTAGTCTGGCAGGCTCTCTGTCGCACGCCAGTTACTATGCAGGCGCGGTATGTCACGAACGATCAGCCCCGCTGCATGGACCCGAGGATCCTCTTCATCCTCCGGATTGACCCCAACATTGCCGATGTGGGGATAGGTCAGGGTCACCATCTGCCGACTGTAGGAAGGATCGGTGAGGATCTCCTGATAGCCCGTCATGGCGGTATTGAACACCACCTCGCCTACGGACTGACCGTCGGCGCCCACGGAATAGCCGTGGAATACGGTGCCATCTTCGAGCGCAAGCAAGGCGGGGATCTTTTCAAACATGGCTCTGCACACACAAAAACGGGACGATTCGCAAGTTCGCGGACCATCCCGTCAGTCACTGAAAATTTTTGAAACTATAGCAGACGGGCCTTTCATCGTCCATGTGAATGGATGATGAACACAATGAATACCCCACCTCAGAGTTAGCGCAGGTTCAGCACATCCTGCATGTCATACAGCCCTGGCGCGTTTTTGGCCAGCCAGTGCGCGGCTTGCACTGCACCACGGGCAAAGGTCTGCCGACTGGAGGCCTTATGCGTGATTTCCACCCGTTCACCGATGCCGGCGAATAGGACGGTATGGTCACCGACAATATCCCCGCCCCGGACAGTGGCGAAGCCGATCGTCTGCGGATCGCGCTCGCCGGTGATCCCCTCACGGGCATAGACCGCGCACTGTGACAAGTCGCGGCCGAGGGCATCGGCCACCGCCTTGCCCAGTGCCAGCGCCGTGCCAGATGGCGCATCCACCTTGTGCCGGTGATGGGCTTCGATGATCTCGATGTCGTATCCCTCACTGAGCACACGGGCGGCCGTATCCAGTAGTTTGAGGCATAGATTGACTCCCACACTGAAGTTCGCGGCCAGCACGATGGGAATATGCCGGGCCGCCTGATCGATGGCCGCGCGCTGCTCGGGACCAAAACCTGTGGTGCCGATCACCATCGGTGTTCCGGCCGCCACGCACAACGGCAGGTAGTGCATGGTCGCCTCCGGACGGGTGAAGTCGATGACGACATCGGTGGTGGGGAGCACGAGAGCGAGGTCGTCCTGGATGCGCACGTTCAGCGCGCCTACGCCGACAAACTCGCCCGCGTCGAGGCCGAGGAACGGACTGCCCCTACGGTCGATGGCGCCGTGCAAGCGCGCCTTGTCGGAGGCGGCGAGGGTTTCGATCAGCGCACGACCCATGCGGCCACTGGCACCGGTGATAGCAACGTTGATCATACGATGGTCCTGTTCGATTTCGTCCGAATCTTAGCAGGATGTGCCCCGCAGCGCCCGGAGGCCAAGCGAAGGATTGGGACCACGGGACGGCCCTGCTAACCTTGCCTTCATGTCCAAAAGCCATCGAAGGATCCTGCCCATGACCGCTCCGCGCGCCGAGCCCCCTCCCTTACTGATCGAGGCTCATGAACTGAACGCCCTTCTCGGCCGGGACGACATCCTGCTGGTGGACATGAGCGCACTCGAGCAGTACCGCTGCGGCCACCTGCCGGGCGCCATCCACCTGAACTTCACCGACATCACCGCCGATTCCCCCCCCACCTTGGGCCTGTTGCCCACCGCCGAGCACTTCAATGCCCGCATGCGTGTCCTGGGGCTGCGCGAGGGGATGCACCTTATTGTCTACGATGAGTGCGGCGGGCTGAAGGCCTGCCGGCTGTTGTGGAC
>JARJMX020000194.1 GCA_029335925.2 Gammaproteobacteria bacterium | reverse complement strand
GCTTCGACACCGACCAGATCGCCTACCGCCGCGAGTCCTACCGGATCGATTACTACAGCCGCAGCCGTTGGGCCGAGCCGCCCGCCGAGATGCTGGGCGACCTGATCGCTCGCGCGCTGGAAAATGCCGGCCTGTTCCGCGTGGTGCTTGGTCCGGCAGCCCGCCTGCCGGCCGACCTGCGCCTGCACAGCGAACTGACTGCGCTCGAGCACATCATCCACGATGCGAGCCAGACTCAGGGCAGCGAGGTGCGGCTGGCCATGCGCGTGCAGCTGGTCGAGTCCCGCTCGGCACGCGTGCTGGCCAGCCAAAGTTTCGAGATCGTCCGTCCCGCCTTCAGCGCGGACGCACCCGGCGCCGTAGCCGCCGCCAACGATGCCGCGCGCGAGGCCATCTCCACCATCATCGCCTTCCTGCGCGAGTACGCCCCAAACTGAGCGCCGCACTGCGTCGCGGCCTCAGGCAGGAAGGGGGCGGGTCACCCCAGCGGAGGAACGCCTATAACACCCCGCCTGCTCAAGCCGCGCCTGCTCGCCGCGGTTCTGGCCCTGGCCGCCGCCCCGACGCCGCCGACAAGGCCGACGATTGGGCCGCCCTCAAAGGGCTTACGAGCGCGCGTAGTGTGGGACATGACCACCGCCGACCCGGCGCGCCTGAACGCCCACCTCGCCCTGGTGGAGGCAACGTGGGATGACCTGCGACGTCAGAAGATCAAGCCCAAGATGGTCTTCGCCTTCCGCGAGGGATGGGTGCGCATCCTAAGTGAGGATACCGAGCTGCTACCGTTCGAGGTCTCGACGGATGCTGGGGTCGAACCGCCCAGCGAGGGCACCAGGGCACCGCCGAGTTGCGCGCCTTCCTCAAGCGTGGCGACGCGGTGCTGAGCGAGACCTGAAGCACGGCCTACCCACCGTGAGGCCAGGGCTTTTTCATCTTGCACCGTTCGCCCCCTTGCCCCGCTGAGGCTGGAGCCCTGCTAGACTCAGCCTTCCAGAGTTTCTTACAGACAAGGTCATCGTGCCTCATTCTCCCTTTCAGGACCCATCCAGTGCCTGGGCCGAGGCTGAGCGACGCGTTGAAGCTTATTTGCGCGCCATGTTGGTCCCGGCCAAGATACGCCAAGAGATGGTCAGCGCCATCATTGAGCGCGCTCGCGCTCATGCCGATGAGTTGCCGCTGGTGGCCGCCATGCGCGAGGTCCATGCCTTGCTCAGCCGTGAGGTCGCGCGTACGCAAGGTCTCATTCCCGCGGATCAAATGACCGGCTCAGCGGCCTGGCGAGTAGCCATCTGGCGCCACTCTCCCTATACCGAATGCACTTGGCGCGCCGTGCCATGGGGAGCGCTGCAACTTTCGCATGAAGGCAAACATTTCCGCTGGATGGGTGGGGCGGCCATGCCGGAGGTCAAGCGCGCCATCCTCTCCCCGGCGGAGATCCGCCCGGCCCCCGAAGGGCTGCTCTCGCGCCTGCTTGGCCTGAACGAAGATACCCGGAACTCCTGATGCGCATCCGCCCTGACGAGATCCAAATCATTGCCGGCGACCGCCGCCTCGTGCTCGCCATCCTGGTGCTCTTCCCTACCCTCATCGGCACTTGGACCTTGAGCCAGACCCTGCCCTTCGGCGGCCGACACCTGCTGGAAATGCTCCTGCTCGGGCTGTTCGCCATCCTGTTTGCCTGGCTGTGGATCGGCCTGTGGACCGCGCTGATCGGCTTCTGGCTGACCCTCACCGGGCGCGACTGGCTGAAGATCAGCACCCTCAACGCCCGCCCGGACGGCAAACCCACCCCGCTGGCCTCCACTGCCGTGGTGATGCCGATCTGCAACGAGGATGCCGACGAGGTGTTCGCCCGCATCCGTGCGACCTTTCTGTCGCTTAAGGCGACCGGCCAGCTGGAGCACTTCCGCTTCTACATCCTCTCCGACTCCAGCCAACCGGAGAAGTGGGTGGACGAGGAGCTCGCCTGGGCACGCCTGTGCCGCGAGGTGGACGGCTTCGAGCGCATCTTCTACCGCCGCCGCAAGTACCGGGTGAAGAAAAAGAGCGGCAACATCATCGACTTTCTGCGCCGCTGGGGAAAACAGCACGAGTACATGATCGTGCTGGATGCCGACAGTGTGATGTCCGGTGATACCTTAGTGCGCTTGGTGCAGGCTATGGAGCGCAACCTGCACGTGGGCATTATTCAGACACTGCCCTTCGCGCAGGGCATGGAGACCCTTTACGCCCGCATCCAACAGTTCGCCGGGCGGCTGTACTCGCCCATATTCGCCGCTGGGCTCGCCTGGTGGTGGCTGGGCAATGGCCAGTACTGGGGCCACAACGTCATCATCCGCATCGCCCCATTCATGAGTCACTGCAATCTGCCGCGCATGCCGGGAATCAAACCCTTCGGCGGCGAGATCCTAAGCCACGACTTCGTTGAGGCGGCCCTGATGAACCGCGCAGGCTTCGACGTATGGGTGGCCTATGACCTCGGCGGCAGCTGGGAAGAGTACCCGCCCTCGCTCACCGACGACCTCAAGCGTGACCGTCGCTGGTGCCAGGGCAACCTACAGCACGCCGGGGTGATGATCGCCGAGGGCCTGCCGCCGATGCAGCGCTTTCTTCTTATCAACGGCATTATGAGCTATGCCGGTTCCCTGCTTTGGTTGGCCCTGCTCTTAGCGACCACACTGCTCGCCTGGCTGACCCCCGAACATGCCCAAGTGGATGTGGAGAAGGCTCTGAAGCTGTTTTACGTCACCCTCGGCCTGCTGTTCCTGCCCAAGATCATCAGCCTCGCCATGACCCTGGTGAACAAACAACGTGCCGAGCAGTTCGGCGGTCGGCTGGGGGTGAGCGTAAGCGTATTGCTCGAAACCCTGCTCTCCGCCTTGTTCGCCCCCGTGCGCATGGTGTTTCACAGTCGCTTCATCATCCTCACCCTGATGAACAAGACCGTGGCCTGGGGTACCCAGCAGCGCGGCGAGTTCGTCATGAGCTGGCGTGAGGCCGCGAGCAACTACGGCACCACCACCCTGCTGGGGCTGGTCTGGGGTATGGCCGCCTGGTACGCAAGCCCGGTGTTCTTCGCCTGGCTCTCGCCAGTGCTGGCAGGTCTGGTGCTGTCCATCCCGCTCGCCCGGCTGACCAGCCTCGGCTCGCTCGGCCGCTGGGCACGCACCGCTCATCTATTCATCACCCCGGAGGAGGTCAACGCTCCGCCGGAACTGGCCGAGTACCGCAAGGGGCTCGCCCTCTACCAGGCCGAGCGCAAGAAGCTCGGCGATGTCGATGGCTTCGTGCTGGCGGTAGTCGAGCCGATCGCCAATGCCATCCACGCTGCCTTCCTCAAGCCGCGCCGCAACCTGCCGGAGAGCGTGCGCCTGCGGCGCGCCTGGATGATGGACAAGGCCCTGCACGAGGGACCGGCGCAGCTAAGCCCGGCCGAGCGGGCCGAACTGCTGAACGACCTGGACGCCATGCACACCCTGCACCTGCGCGTCTGGTCACTGCCGGACGTAGCGTTCAAGAAGTACTGGCCGGTACCAGGCCTGAATGCCTGATAGGGTTCACCTAACGTGTAGGCGGCCCGGCCTCGGGCCGATCAAGCGCTGAGAGCGTCCCCTCTCTGAGGAACCGCTGAATAACTCAGCGGGTCCTATCCGGGGCGGGGAGAGCCCGACGCACACAAGGATGCAAGCTCTTGATTCACGGAGGCCACCGCGAATTCACTTCGCGGTGAGCCGAACTGAAAAAATCCATGGGTGGATTTTTTCAGCATGTCCCGAACCCTTTCAAAAGGGCTGTCCGGCCCGTTATGAAACTCGCCTCGTCGCGTTACAGGCCCGCGATGAGC
>JARJMX020000171.1 GCA_029335925.2 Gammaproteobacteria bacterium | reverse complement strand
CACCACCACCTTCCAGTGGAGGAATTTAACCAACTGCACCGTGTCCTATACGAGCGCTGCGACCGTCGGCGGTCGGCCAACCAACACGGTGACCAATACCGGCTGCTGATCCATTCGCATTTTCTCTTTACTTTGGGGAGGTCTCAGACATGAAAACTCAAAATCCAGTTGCCCAAACGGGCTTCACCCTGATCGAGCTGGTCATCGTCATCGTCATCCTCGGCATCCTGGCCGCGGTGGCGGTGCCGAAGTTCGTTGACCTGTCCAAGGAGGCGAGTACTGCCGCCAGTGAGGGTGTGGCGGGCTCCATTTCCTCAGCCAGCGCCATCAACTTCGCGGCCAAGAAGGCTGGCAGTGCAAGTGCCATCACCCTCAACCAGCAGAATGTTTGTACCCCTCAGATTCTTGGTCCGCTCGTACCGGGCACTACCTTGGTCAGTGGAGCGCCCACGAACAACAAGCAGTTCCAGGTTGCCGGCACGGGAAATTGCTCCGTCGCGACGACTGATTCCGTCACCTGCACTATTAAGGGTAAGGACGCACCGGCGGCGGTGAATGCTACAGTCTTCTGTGCCCGTTAACGGGCTCGCCCCCTGAAGGGTGATGTGCAGCACCATGATGTGCAAGCAAGGCGGCCAATGGTCGCCTTGTGCGTCTTTGCGGGGCTTTACCCTCATCGAGCTGGTGATGGTCATGCTCTTGCTTGGCATGCTCGCCATCGTTGCCCTTCCTCGCTTTAACGACGCCGGGTTTCGTGAATACGGTTACGCCGAAGAAACCCTCTCTGCCCTCCGCTATGCGCGGCAGACGGCCATCGCCGGCAATGCGCACATCACGGTGCAATTCAGCGCCGATGCCTTCCGCGTCTGTCGCGGTGACACCTGCCCTGGAAATGGCTACCTCAACAATCCCGCTGTGGGCCAGCCTTGGGATGGCAGTGCCAAGAACCGAGGCAGGGCGCCTGAGGGCGTGAGCATCGTCACCACGCTGGCTGCGGTGACCTTTGACGGGTTGGGTCGTCCCCATACTTCAGGATCGCTCACTATCGGTTCGCATACCCTCACCATTGAACCGGAGACGGGGTATGTCCACTGATCCCCTCCATGGCCGGGGTTTCACCCTCATTGAGCTGATTGTTGCCATTGTGGTGCTGGCGGCAGGGCTCGCAGGGATCATGCTGGTCTTTACCCAGACCGTGGCCAGAAGCGCCGATCCCATGCTCCAGCAGCAGGCGGTGGCTTTGGCGGAAGGCTATCTGGATGAAATCCTGAGCAAGAACAACGCACCCAATTGCACGGCCAATTCGGGTTCTGGCCCTACACGTGCAACATGGATTGCCGTGGGGGACTACAACGGACTTGATGAATCTCCGCCCACCGATATCTTGGGCACCACCCTCGCCGGGCTAGAAAACTACCGGGTGCAGGCCAGGGCCGAGACCGATACCCTTGCCGGTGTGACTGGCTGCAAAATCACCGTAACAGTCACCCATCAGACAGATGCTGGAGTACGTTCGGTGTTGGTCGGCTGGAGGATGCCCGATGAATGATCGGCGCAGAGTACGGGCAGGCCGCCCGCAGGGCTTCACCCTCATCGAGCTGATTGTGGTGCTGATCATCCTCGGCATCCTGGCGGCTCTCACCAGCGACATCATCCTCAAGCCCTTCCGCGCTTTTCAGGATCAAGCACGTCGCGCCCAGTTGGTCGCTGAGGCGGACACGGCCATGACACGCATGGTGCGTGAGCTGCGCCATGCCCTACCTAACAGCGTGCGGGTGGCGGGCGGGGGGCAGTACCTCGAATTCATTCCCACCATCGACGGCGGGCGTTACCGTGCCGCACAGGACCCAAGTACCCCTGCCATCGAGGATATTCTCGACTTCACCCAGGCCGATGTCAGTTTCGATGTCGTGGGTGGCCTTCAGAGTGGTGAAACAAGCCCTGGCGATTTTGTGGTGGTTTACAACACAGGAGCGGGCAGCAGCGACGCTTACAAGGGGGACAACCGCGCCAGCATATCGAGTGTAAGCCCCACCTCCATCACCCTGACGGCAGGCAAAAAGTTTCCCCACCCCTCGCTGGAGGCCCAGCGTTTCGACATCGTCCCTGCCACAGGGCCGGTCACCTTTTACTGTCAGGGCGGAGCCTTGCGTCGCCATACGGGTTACGGCTTTGCCCAAGCCCAACCCACGGGCTTCACGTCCCAAGGCGCCTTGCTTGCCGAGCATGTCACCACCTGTCAGTTCGATTACAACCCCGGAGATAACGTCCGAAGCGGGGTCGTCACCATGCGCCTGAGACTGACCGACGCGGAGGGTGAGTCCATTGCCCTGCTCTACCAGGCCCATGTGGTGAATGCGCCATGAAACAGGACCAAGGGTTTTCCATAATCACGGTCGTTTTCGTACTGGTGGTGCTGGCCGGTCTCGGTGCGGTCATGGCGCAGCTTGGTACGGCCCAGCATCTTGGCATGGCCATGGCCCAGGACGGTCGACAGGCTTATTACGCGGCCCGTGCAGGGCTGGAGTGGGGGCGGGATCGCTTGGTCAGGGATAATGTATGCACCACCAGCTCGCTTGTGATTGAAGGCTTTGCGGTAACGGTGCAATGCCAGGCAGGAATGTCGGTGACGGAGGGCAGCCAGCGTTTCACGTCTTATCTATTGACCAGCACAGCCAGTCTCCATGATGGTGTACTGGGCACAGTCAGCCGCGAGCTGCAAATGGCGGTATGGAGATAAAGGGGGGCGATCATGAAACACCATGAACTGCTCTTGGGGCGAGCCAAAAGCATCGTTTGGGCCATCATTCAGCTTGGTCTCCTATTGATCGCACCCACAGCCCATGCAATCACTAAGGCTAATTTCGATAAGTCCACCGCTCCTTTCCAATGGGAAACCGCGACGACGGTCATTCCTGGCTTGGCTTGCGACGACTGCGCACAACAGATCAATATTGGCTTCGATTTTCCCTTCGCGGGGGATCGTTTTGACAAGCTTCATGTATCGTCCAACGGGCTGATTTCTCTGCTCGCTGGTGTGAACAATTATAACAATACGGACATTCCAACTTCCTCCCAGGATAAGCTGTCATCCGCCCTGATTATGCCCTACTGGGATGATCTGAACCCTAGAGCAGGAGGAAACATCACTTATGCCACCCTTGGCAGTGCCCCGAACCGTCGCTTGGTCATTAGTTGGAATAATGTTCCTCATTATTCTAGTGGGGGAAGCTATTCTTTCCAGGCTATTTTGTATGAAAATGGGGAGATCAAGTTTCAGTATGGTAGCGGCAGTGCGAATGGCGCGAGCGCGACGATTGGTATCGAAGTGGCGAATGACGACTTTATCAAGCACTCATATAATCAGGCGGTCATCAGTGCGAATTCCGCCTTGCTGTTCCGCCCGCAACCTTATGTGCAGTCAGTAAGCCAAGCCTGCGGCAGCCTGAACAGCCTGCTGGTCCGATATTCCTATCCCATGGATGCATCAAGCGCCGGACGCGAACAAAACTATAGTTTCGTCTCATCCCCTACTCCAGGCTTGAATGTCACGTCCGCTAGCCTTTCGTCCGATGGTTATACGG
>JARJMX020000165.1 GCA_029335925.2 Gammaproteobacteria bacterium | reverse complement strand
GATCTAAGCCGCGACTTGAACGCCGGGGGCGCGCAGCTTCTGGTGCGGATTCTCAGCGCCCACGAGGCGTTGACGGCCATTCGGCGGCACGTGCAGGCCGCCATGGTGCCGATGCACTGGCGCGCTTGCCTTGTGGGGGATCGAACCATGGCGGCGGGGGGCATTGCTCGCTTGGGGGCGGATATTCCGGATTCCACCCATGCTTTGCCGATGCGGCTATCCCGGCAGATGGTTTCCAGCAGTCTTCAGGAGCATTTTGGGAACCGCGATCTGGTGGAGCATGAAGGGGTGTGGTATGCCTCGGTGGTTTTGGATCTTTGTCCTGAGAATGGCTCCGAACTCTTTGTGCGCTTGGCGGAGAAGATTGGCCGCTCCATCCCGTGGCGGGCAAGCTTTGAAATTTTGCCCAACGGGCAGAACTTGCGCAGCCTTGAAAAGGCGCTGGCCGCATTCCTGGCGGCCTTTGGGGATTATAACAAGGCCATTCGGCGAGCGCATGACCATATTCGGGAGATGGTCAATGATGGGGTCTATGTGGCCGGTTTTCGTGTGGTGTATACCACTTGGGCTGAGAGCGAGAAGAAGGCGCAACTGGCCTTAAGCACCCTGACCTCGGCTATTGAATCGTGGGGGTCGGCGCGCTGCACGAACGAAACGGGCATGCCTGCCCAAGCCATGCTGGCCTCGGCGGCGGGGTTTACGGCGATGTCTCCCGCGCCTTTTCTTCCTGCGCCCATGGAAGATATCGCGCGCATGTTGCCTATTGGCCGCCCGGCTTCGATTTGGCAGACGGGGCAGATCATCTTCACAACCCTTGAGGGGCGGCCTTATCCGGTGCAGTTTGGTTCCTCCATGCAGGCGTATTGGTCCACGATTGGCTTTGCGCCGACCGGTTCGGGGAAGTCGTTCACCTTGAACGTGCTCAACTCGGGTCTGTTGCTGGCCCCGGGTGCGCGGGAAGTGCCGCCGATCACGCTGGTGGATGTGGGCAAATCGGGCGCGCTGGTGATGAACTGGTTCCGCTCGATTCTCCCCGAGCATTTGCGCGCGCAGGTGCAAGCCTTTACCTTGCGCAATCACATCGACTATGCCATCAACCCTTTTGACACTCAGCATGGGTTTGATATGCCCTTGCCGGAGGATGTGGACTTTTTGATTGCCGTGCTCGGGACCTTGGTCCCGGATTGTGGCTCGGAGGCGGATAAGTTTTTTGAGCGTGTCATTCTTGCGGCGTATGAAAAATATGCTCGCAATTCCCCCGATGCTCGAAAATGGCAGGATGGGCTGGATGCGCAGGTGGCGAAAGCCCTTCAGGAGGCTTTGCCTGAGATTAAGCGGGTCAAGGGCTTTGAGAACTTCACGCTGGATGAACATACCACGGTGTGGGAGGTGGTGGATGCGTTATTTGCGGTGGGGCGCATCGAAGAGTCCATCTCGGCGCAGCGTTATGCCATGCCGACCATGCAGGATTTGGCGCAGATTGCACAGCAGCCTAAGGTTTTCAACCTGTATGGCACGGCCATGCACAAGGGCGAATTGATCATCGATATCTTCAAGCGCAACATCAATGCCTCATTGAGTTCCTATGAAATCCTGACGGGCACCACCCGCTTCAATCTTGGGGCCGCGCGAGCGGTAGCGATTGACTTGCAGGAAGTGGTGGGGACGATCACCTCCGAAGAAGGCCGCAGGCGTTCGGGGTTGATGTTCTTGTTGGCGCGAAGAATCGGGGCGCGAAATTACTTCTTGAAATGGGAGGATGTGGCCAAGTACTGCCCGCCGCTGTATGCCCAGTATCACAGAAAGCGCATCGACAAGATGTGGGAAACCATCAAGTTTCTACAATACGACGAGGCGCACTACTTCTCCGGGATTCAATCCGTGGTGCGGTTGGTGGAGGCGGATTTGCGCACCGGCCGGAAATTCAACTTGGTCAGTGCGATGTTCTCCCAATTGCTGGATGACTTCTCGCCGAGCCTCATCGAGAACACCTACATCTTCTTTGTCATGGGCCTTGGGGATGCCTCGCCGCAGCGGGTGAAAGAGGTGTTCAATCTCTCCGACGACGAAATGACCGCCATCCAGCGTTATTGCGTGCGGCCGGGTACCATGTTTGCGCGCTTCAAGACGCGGGTGGGGGTGTTGTCGCAGGTGTTAAGACTCCCCGCAAGCCGCTATGAGAAGTGGTGCTTTACCACCCAAGGGCGGGATCAGACCCTGCGGGCCGCGCTTGTCGAGCGGATGGGGTCATTCCCGGATGCGCTGGATGTGCTGTGTGATCGCTTCCCGAGCGGCACGGCTGAACCCTGGCTGGAGCGCCTCGCGCGGGAATTGGCCAACGAGGGCGTCGAGGACGAAGCCTTGGCCCAGATGGCGGCTAAAAAGCTCTTGGAGGAATTGGATAAGGGCCGACGACATTAAGATGGTATAATGGAAGCCGTGTAATTGAACGGAAGTTAAGCGCCCTGAGTGAAAAAACCAATGATGAGCTTTTAGATCTGGACGATGCCCCTCTCTCCGATCCCAATCCCGCCAGAATTT